>NZ_JADEXP010000074.1 GCF_015207065.1 Leptolyngbya cf. ectocarpi LEGE 11479
CAATGTTGTCCTCGAACCCCAAACCGCTGGCAACTCCTTCGACTTTGACTACAACATCAGTAATATCGGCGGCGCCGCCACTGGAAACTACACCGTTTCTTTTTACCTGTCTGGCAACGACTTCATTAGCGGGGCCGATAAGTCGCTGGGTAGCGTCTCCCTCAGAAGCCTCGCGGCTGGCGCTACCACTGGAAACTTAACCACTCGGCTCACAATGCCGGGCGTCAATGATGCCTTCTGGTTAGCTAACGGTGGCAATGGTGACTACACCGTCGGCATGATTATCGACTCTGCCAACACCGTCACCGAATCTAACGAAGGCAATAACCGCAATCAAGGACAGCTCATTGACTTTGATACCCTTGTCGTCAATGGCACCACCGCTGCTGACCTTGTTGGGTCATCATCGAATGTGGTTCAAGAACCACTGACAGCAGGGGCAACGTTCGACTTTGATTATGTCGTCCAAAATCTGGGTGGAATTTCCACAGGTCAGCCCATCAAAGTGTCATTTTACCTATCCAGTAATGCCACTATCAGTAGCGCCGACTATTTCCTCGGAGAGGCAACAGTTGGAAATCTTGCAGCAGGTGCTTCAACCGCCGCCCTTTCTAAGCAACTGACCTTACCTCAGCCTGGCGATCCTTTCTGGACAGGTAATGGGACTTACCACATAGGTATGATTGTCGATTCTGGCAATGTGGTAGCGGAGGCCAATGAAACCAATAACCGTAACCGAGGCGATCTGATTGACAGAGACGCCGTACTGATTACAGGAACCCAAAAAGCAGACTTGCTGGCCACACTCGGTAACGTAATTCTCGAACCTCAAAACGCCGGTAGCACGTTCACATTTGAATTTGATATTAGTAACCAAGGGGGTTTGGCAACAGGGGCATTTGATGTCCAGTTTTATCTATCTAGCAATAGCACCATTAGCACCTCCGACCAGCTATTGGGCACGACAACCCTATCAAGTCTGTCCGCTAATAGTTCAACAGGAACCCTCACTGTTGACCTTACCCTGCCGGGAATTAATGACTCATTCTGGCAAGGTGACGGCACCTACTATGTGGGCACATTGATCGATTCTGGCAATGCGGTAGATGAGTCTAATGAGACCAATAATCGTAACCGAGGCCTACTCCTCGACTATGACGATTTAGTTGTCAACAAGACAGCGCAGATTGGTCGACGGGAAAACGATGATTTCATCGGTACTGATGCGGCTGACTTCTTCCAAGGATTGCGCGGCGACGACGACATTTTTGGTAACGGTGGCAATGATATCCTACGTGGCGGACGTGGCGACGACGACATCGTTGGCGGTCGTGGCAGCGATATCGTTAACGGTGAGCGGGGTGATGATTTTCTCGTTGGTGTTGATACTGCCACCACCATCAATCCAGGTAGTAATCAGATTGATCGGCTCATCGGCGGTTTGGGTGATGATACCTTTTTCTTAGGTAACTCTAATCAAAGTTATTACACCGACACCACCTCTACTGACTACGCCATTATCGCTGACTATACTGCTGGGGAGGATCTTATCGTTCTCCACGGAAATGCCAACAGCTATAGCTTGGGCACACCAGCAGCAGGACTGCCCTCAGGTACTGGCATTTTTCAAGGCAATGAACTGGTGGCTATCGTCCAAGGCGATACAGCAGCTTTGAGTTTGACCAGCGGAGCGTTTGGATACCTCTAAAATCTAAAGAGTCGCCTCGTTGGACTAAAACCGCCCTAAGCGCGTTGGGTAGGTCCGTCCTACCCAACGCACAGATACTAACCAAACAGACACCAACCCATCATCTGTAAATGAGTCCTGCAGAATCATTGCCCCATGCCAGATAGTACGGATCTTTTATTCCAGCCTGATGCCTCAGCATTCTCTGTCGAGGAGTCATTTGCCCCCTTATCGCTGCCGTTCCCTAGTGATAATGCCCATCAAGCAGGGGTGGGTAACCATAGCTCAACCGATGAGTTCCTGCAAACCCTAGAAGCTAACTGGGCACAAGCTACGCATCTCTCAAATAGCTACAGTCAGCCCTCAGAGAGGGCTGACTTAGTCACAGAGTTTTACAGACAGCAGGAAGCACTGGCTTTGGATATATCCCTTGGCCAGCCTGATGATGACACTGCATCATCGGAACCGATTTCTTCAGAAGGTACCAGCCTTAGTCAACGTTTTGACCCGCTGTTGGGGTACGGTCTAATCGATGCCGCTGCCGCAGTTGGTTTCTTGTTGGGACAAGCTCTGCCCGATGTGCCCGACCTGACTGATGACAATTGGGGGCTAGATGCCATTAATGCACCGGAGGTCTGGGACCAGGGCATCACAGGACAAGATGTGATTGTTGCCGTAATTGACGATGGCGTTGATATTAATCACCCCGATCTAGCCCCCAACATTTGGCTCAATCCCGGCGAAATTGCTGATGATGGCATTGACAACGATGGTAATGGCTTTATCGATGATCTCCATGGCTGGAACTTTGCCCAGGGGCAAAACAACAATAATGTTTTACCGCTGCTGGGCGGCACCCATGGCACCCATGTGGCGGGCATTATTGCAGCGACGGCAGATGGTCAAGGCATCACGGGGGTAGCTCCCGATGCCAAAATTATGCCTATTAAAATTGGCGATGCTCCCAATAACTTCTTTGTGAATCCAGGCGATCTGTCGGCGGCAATTTACTATGCCGTTGATAATGGGGCTAATGTCATTAACATGAGTCTGGGATGGCCTGCTTCTCCGGAACTGGATGCCGCCTTACTCTACGCGGCTAGCCAGAACGTAATTGTGGTGTCATCGGCTGGTAATAGTAGGAATGCTAGCCCCGGTGCACTGGCCCTTTACGCGCAAGAAGTCGGCCTATCGGTAGGGGCAGTTAATCCGAACAATGTACTGGCAAGTTTCTCCAATGGTGCTGGGGAGGATTTTAATATCCGCCATATTACGGCACCTGGAGTAGGCATTCTTTCCACGCTGTCAGGTGGTTTCTATGGTAGACAGAGTGGCACATCTATGGCAGCTCCTCATGTGGCGGGTGCGATCGCATTAATGCTCCAGGCCAATCCTAATCTCAACCATGCCCAAGCCACTAACCTACTGATCTCCCAGTCTAATCGCTCAAATCGCTTCGGCTAGTTACGAGCCTCTACCCTGTCAGGGACTTGAGAGCATGCTTTGAGGTCCCTGATGCATACAAATGGAAGCATGGGCCAATTTAGGTTCTATCCTGCTCTCTTACTTGGGAGGTAATGTTTCCCGATAGAATGATTGCACTGCGGGCAGCCGTTCGTGTGGGCGTTGCTGATTCGTTGATCAACTAGCAGCAGCGTAGACCATGGTTTCGTTGGCCCGTAAAAATTTACTCAAAGACCTGCCTCGGTTTTTAGTGGCCCAGGCGGGTATTATGTTTGCGGTCAGTCTGGTCACCATCCAAACCGGTATTCTGAAAGGCTTTACCCGCTCCACCACGCTACTGATCGACAGTTCTGCTGCGGATATTTGGGTCGCCTCAGAAAATATCGTCAACTTTGAGCTGACCGAACCATTTCCCTACGCACAGGTGCGTCAGGCTCAAGACATTGAGGGCGTCGCCCTAGCCGAAGCGCTCACCATCGGGTCTGGGCGGTGGTATTCCGACGGCAAACTCACCACGCTGCGGGTATTTGGCTTTGACCCTAATGGTCGACTATTTCGTCCTGGTCAGGTGTCTGACACTGCGATCGCAGCTCTCAATGCCCCCTATTCGGCCCTGATTGACCGCACCAACATGCGTTCTTTTCGCATTGATGACGTCGGGGATACCGCCCGCATTCGTCAGCTGCCGGTAACGGTTGTAGGGGTAACTAGCGATACTCAGTCCCTGGTTTCTAGCAAATTTGTCTTTACGTCCTTGATCAACGCAGGAGCCTACATTAATTCTGGCTTTTCATCGGAACTCACCTGTCAGCTAGGCGAAGGAGACATTACCTGCGTTAATGCGTTTGAGCGTGATGCCAATACAGCTGGTGAGGTTGCGGCTCCAGCCCCCCTTAACGCGGATGCACCGGTGACCTATGTTTTAGTCAGGGCTGCACCGGGAGAAAATTTACAGCAGCTGAAGCAGCGCTTAGAGGACACACTGCCGGGTACAAAAGCATTTACTAAAGATGAGCTGATCGATACCACCCAAGCCTATTGGCAAAATCGCACCGGTATTGGTTTTATTCTGGGGTTAGGAGCCATCGTTGGTGTGATTGTGGGCATGGTGGTAGTGGCTCAGATTCTGTACACGTCAGTTTCTGAAAATCTGCGCGAATTTGGCACCCTCAAGGCGATGGGGGCATCAGACTGGGATATCTACAGTGTGATTTTGGAGCAGTCGCTGTGGATGGCGGTGTTGGGCTACGTGCCGGGGCTGCTGCTGTGCTGGGGCATGGGCACTTGGACCGCCGCCACCCAGGGCATTGTGGTGCTAATCACCCCCATTAGTGCCATCGGCGTGTTTGGCATTACGGTGGTGATGTGTGTCGGTTCAGCTGTTTTTGCAATTCAAAAAGTGACCCGTGTGGATCCGGGTATCGTGTTTAAGGCTTAGTATTCCAGAGAATGCGGGAGCTTATCGGTGAGGTGTGGGTTTATTAATGGTTGCGATCGCAGCACAAAACATCCAAATGTCCTTTATGTCAGGCACCACTGAAACTAAGGTGCTCAAGGGCATTGATCTGGCTATCCCCTCCGGGCAAATCCGGTTGATGATGGGGCCATCAGGCTCGGGTAAAACGACGCTGCTATCGATTTTGGCGGGAATTTTGACCCCAACGGCAGGTACGGTACAGCTGCTGGGGCAAGAAATCACCACACTATCCCGGAAAAAGCTGACCGTCTTTCGTCGCGACCATATCGGCTTTATTTTTCAAAGCTTTAACCTGTTTCCAGCCCTGACTGCGCTGGAAAATATTGAGCTAGCGCTCCAGCTCAAAGGGTATAAAGGGCCGGGTATTAAAGAACAGGCATTTGATTTGCTAAAGCAGGTGGGACTGGGCGATCGGGCGAATAATCTGCCATCGGATCTGTCGGGGGGCCAGAAGCAGAGAGTTGCGATCGCTCGCGCTTTAGCCGGTGAACCAGAACTGATCATGGCCGATGAACCCACAGCTGCGCTAGATTCTGCCACAGGTCGCGATGTGATCGAGCTGATGCAGTATTTAGCCAAAAACAAAGGCTGCACGGTATTGATCATTACCCACGATCCACGCATTACCGATGCGGCAGATGAAATTACCTACCTAGAAGACGGCGTTTTAGCCAAGCAATCAAGCTTGGTTAGTGGACTGCACTGAACTTATCAAAGGTGCTGTCGCAGCAATATATTCAAGTGATATCGTTGCTATCATTTTGATGGGTTCACCAACCACGATTTTGAAGACAATCCATGGCTAATTTAATTGTCCGTAATATTGACGAAACTATTGTCAAAGCGCTCAAACAACGCGCTAGCCGTAACGGTATCAGTGCAGAGGCTGAACATCGTAAGATTTTAGAACAAGTTCTATTGCAGCCGCCTAAAAAATCTTTTGCCGAAGTGCTTTGCTTGATACCTAACGTTGGCCGAGATTCAGACTTTGAGCGAGTTCAAGATGACAGAGTGTCCGATGTATTTGCTTGATACCAACGTCATCAGTGAGCTGCGCAAGCAAGAGAAGGCTAATCTTGGGGTTCAACAATTTTTTCAGAATGTTATCGAGCAAAATAGTCGTATTTATATCAGTGCTGTAACTATCGGTGAACTGCGTCGAGGTGTGGACCTCATTCGTTATCGCGGCGATCAGCCTCAAGCAGAATTGCTAGAAACCTGGTTGCAAACTATTTTGAATCATTATGCTGACCAAATTCTTGATTTCACTGCTACTGAGGCTCAAGTATGGGGACGGCTGCGTGTACCCGTAGCAAATAACGCTATTGATAAACAAATTGCTGCGACGGCATTGACCTATGGGTTAACCCTAGTCACCCGTAACATTAAGGATTTTGCTGGGACTGGAGTTCCTTTACTTAATCCATTTGAGAAGTTTAGTAAGGGAAACTAGCAAGTAGTTGTGAGCACTTTAAGTAGCTGTTAGTTCTTGTGCAATATCAATCAAGATTTCAGGCACTGAACGCGGCTGCCAGCCTAGCTCTCGCATTGCTTTGTCGCCACTGATGCCCACACAGCGGTCATATATGTAGTGAACCAGCTCATTATTCAGAGGCGTATTCCAGGAAAAGGCTTTGCCAATAGGGTCCAGTAGTCCGCCAATGGCCCGAACAAGCGGCTTAGGGGCATCGGTCGGAGCTTTAACACCAGCCGACTGACCTAAAATCTGAAACATTTCGCCGATGGATAGCTCGCCTGCAGAGATGATGAAATGTTCGCCGGAGGGAGCTTTTTCGGCGGCCAGCACCATAGCCTGGACGAGCTCGTCTACGTGGACGATGCCGGTGATGCGATCGCCCTCGTCCCAGTCCTATTAGTAATGGCCTGGCTGACATTTGCTACGATCACTAGCAACTTTCCTATTCGCCCCCATGACATTTGAGATCATTGCGGACCCGCCACCATTAGAAGTCAATCCTGATAATGTCGTGCTGGTGGGCAAAACTCGGGTCACATTGGACACCGTAGTCGCTATTTTCAAACAAGGTGCAACGGCGGAAGAAATCGTCCATCGCTATCCCACGTTGAAACTTGCAGATGTGTACAGCACCATTGCGTTCTATCTAAATCATCAGCAGATGGTGGAAACTTATTTAGCAGAGCGCCAGTCTCAATCAGGGACTATTCAACAGTTAAATGAGGCACGCTTAGACCCGAATGGTATTCGCGATAGATTGCTGAATCGTAAGCATGCACAAGAAGCATGTTGAAGCTGTTAGCAGACGAAAACCTAGACAACACCATCATTAGAGGTCTGCTCAGACGTAATCCAAGTATTGATATCGCCAGAGTTCAAGACGTTGCCTTATCCGGTAAAGATGATCCGACGGTATTAGCATGGGCAGCTCAAGAGCAGCGTGTATTGCTCACTCATGATGTGGCTACGATTCCAAATATGCTTATGAAAGAGTCGCTCAAGGCTATCCAATGCCAGGAGTAATCGAAGTGCCAACCCAATGCCCCCATTGGCCAGGTCATTGAGGATATTTTGACAATCCTAGAATGTATTGCGACTGGCGAGTTAGAAGGTCAAATTTTGTATTTGCCTCTGTGAGCGCTTTAAGTAGCTGTTAGTTCTTGTGCAATACCGGTCAGGATTTCAGGCACTGAACGCGGCTGCCAGCCTAGCTCTTGCATTGCTTTTTCGCCACTGATGCGAACACAGCGATCATAGATATAGTGAACCAGTTCATTATTCAGAGGCGTATTCCAGGAAAAGGCTTTGCCGATGGGATCCAGGATGCCACCAATGGTTCGAACAAGCGGCTTTGGGGCATCGGCCGGAGCTTTCACACTGGCCGCCTGACCCAAAATCTGAAACATTTCGCCGATGGATAGCTCGCCTGCAGAGATGATGAAATGTTCGCCGGAGGGAGCTTTTTCAGCGGCCAGCACCATGGCCTGAACCAGGTCGTCTACATGGACAATGCCGGTGATGCGATCGCACCCCGGCCAAATCGGTAACCGTCCCTTCAAAAACAGCTTAATTACTGGCCCAAAGTGGGGGTCATCCGCCCCAAAAATCCCCCCCGGCATCACACTAACTGCAGAGTAACCATCAGCCACATACTGATTGACTAATTGCTGAGCCTTGTACTTAGTCTCATCATAGGCTGAGGAAAATCCTTCCTGAGTGCGTTGGTAAGTTTCATCGATCACCTTACCTGCCGTATCGCCATAGATGCCGATAGTACTGCAATAGACTAACTTAGGCGGTTGAGCCTGGGCCCTGATCGCTGCCAATACCGTGCGTGTCCCCTCTACATTGACCCGTTCCATACGAGCCGCATCCACAATGCCCAAGTCCACACAGGCCGCAATGTGAAACACCACATCAACATCTGCCATGGCATCTTTCAGCGCATCCGCATCGGTAATGTCGCCATTGATCAGCTGCACATCCAACCCATCTAAGCGTGACAGGTCACTGGTACGGCGCACTAACCCAACTACGCTGTGACCTTCAGACACCAGTAGTTTGACCAAGTGAGAACCGGTAAACCCATTTGCCCCCGTAACCAGTGCTTTCATCCGTTTCTCCCAGAGTCCCAGGCTGTATGGTAGCTGAAATCGATCCGAGAATCAGCAACACTGATTTTGTAACCACAGATCGTTTTTCAAGAAAAAGCCACTTAAGATGTAGATACTTTAAAAACTGCTCCTCTGAATGACAAAAATAATTGCCAAGGCTGATTTTGTGCTCACACCATATATGAAGAGCAATGACTTACGAGCAGCTTATCAAGTTCTAAATACACTCATTCCCTACATTTTTCTATGGTTTTTAGCAGCAAAAGCAGTGGCAGTTTCTGTTTGGTTGTTGCCGCCGATTATTGTTTTACTAGTGCTCTTTTCACTACGCTGTTTTTCTTTAATGCACGACTGTGGCCATTACTCGCTATTCAGTTCTAAAAAAGTTAACCGAGTAGCTGGATTTGTTTTTGGTCTAGTTAACGCGATGCCTCAGTACTGGTGGTCGAGAGACCATGCCTATCATCACAAAACAAACGGTGATTGGGAACGCTATCGCAGCATTGGAGATTTTTTATCGACTAAAGAGTACGCTCAACTGACTCCATCTGACCAAAAAATGTATGGGTTGCTTAGACATCCCTTGATGGCATTTCCAGGTGGTTTCTTCTATCTAGCCTTTAAGCCTAGAATCATTCTACTCTTGGGCAGCTACGACTTTATCCGTCATGCGTTTTCTTGTTTGAGTTCCGATACCAGCATGGGACTTGCAGCCATTATTTCATCCCATAAACCTCAGCATTGGTCTACGGCAGCAGAATTTTGGGACATTCTCTTAAACAGTATTGTTGTTGTGGGAGGCTGGATTTTTCTATCTTTCTTGCTGGGTCCCGTTTTCTTTCTCAGTGTGTATTCAATTGTTTTAACCCTGTCTGCAGCTATCTTTATCAATATCTTTTTTGTACAACATATTTTTGAGGGAGCCTACGCCCACAAAACAGAGGGCTGGGACTATCTAACTGGGGCTGTTGAAGGCAGTAGTTATTTAGATATACCCGCTGTTTTTAAGTGGTTTACTGCCGATATTAGTTATCATAATATCCACCATCTTTCCGAAAAAATTCCTAACTACAACCTCGAGACCTGCCATCAGAAAAATAGCCACCTTCTTTCCCAGGTCAAGAAAATTCGGATAGGTGATGTACTGAGCTGTTCAAAATTTATTTTGTGGGATTCTGACGCGGATAAGCTGATATCTATCCAGGAATTTTATCAACGTCAGGCTAATGCCTTTTCGTAAATTCGGTAGGTTTTGTAGATAGTAGCTCCGGTGCTTTCGATGATGTTTCGCGATCGCACATTGTCCTCATACACCCAAGACAGTTCCGCCCGCCTATAGGAAGGCTTTTTATCAGTGCCGCCTTTCATGCCTAAATACACTACCGCCAAGGCCACCATTTTGCGGCTATACTCCGGTAGCGTACAGATAGCTAACACCCTGGCCTGGTCTATCTTGCGTCGATACCAAAGAAATTTGAGCATTCCAAAGATATCAAGCTTACCCTTTACATGCTTGAGGGCAATATTGTAGTCCGGCAGCGCCATAAAAAAGCCTACCATTTTGTTGTTTGAGTCTTTTTTAGGATCTTCTGCAATCACGAAGATGTCCGTATCCACTAAAGTTTGCAGCTCCCGTGCTTCAACCATAAATTCCTCTTCCGTACGGGCACTAGAACTCCAGTTGTGGGCAAACGCCGTTGTAAAAAGTTCGTAGATCTGGCGACAGTCCTGTTCAAACGCTTCACCCTTGGTGTGAATAGCCCGAAAGGTGATACCTGCTTTTTGAGCAATTTTGTAGCCCCGCTCAAAGCTATCGGGTAAAGGATTATCTAACGGCAAATTATAGGCATAGGCATCTTTCGCCTTTTGCCAGCCGTTAGCCTCCATGATGTCTAGATAATATCGAGGGTTGTAGGGCATCATTAGCATCGGATCCGAATCAAACCCATCTACCAAAAAACAGCAGTTATTGTGGGTAGATAAATCAATCGGTCCTCGAGCCTTGGTCATCCCCTGCTGCTGGAGCCAGTCAGTCGCGGCATCCAATAAAGCCTGACCAATCTCAATATTATTAATGCATTCAAAAAAGCCGATTAACCCAATCGAGCGCCCTTCCCGCTCCACCAGTCGGCTATTGACCGCTGCAACGACTCGGCCTACCGGTTGCTCACCCTCATAGGCCAGAAACTGCTGCAGTTTGCCATATTGAAAAAATGAATTTTCCTCGGAGAACTGTTTAGCCGTACTGGATTCGATGGGGGCAACCCAGTAAGGATCGTCACGATAGACGTAGGCTGGAACAGCAATAAAGTCATGCTGCTCCTTGGGTGTCGTGATTGCTTTAATGGCAAAGTTACCCATGGGAAATGTGAGTAGTGGGCGTACAGGCGTTCCATGGAACGCCTCTGCAGACATACTTTTTGGATCTTATAAAATCCTGATCCCTAAGCATACTGGGCAACAGCACCGCCTAGCTTTTGGCGAACAGCCGTCATCGCTTCCACCAACCGATCCATCTCAGCCTGGGTATGTAGGGCATTGGCTGTAATCCGTAGACGCGGCTTAGCAATAAACCAAATAGCTGAGACCCAAATGCCGTGCTCCTCCATCAGCCCTCGGGCAAAGGACTTAGGATCTAGATCAGGCGGTAGCAGTACAGGGATGACATTAGTTTCACCAATCGCGTCAAATCCTTCGGCAACTAGCTTAGAGCGCAGGTATCGGGTATTAGCCTGGAGCTTAGCCACCCGTTCTGGCTCACGACGGACTAGTCGAATGCTTTCTAAGGCAGCCGCTGTGACCGGTGGCGGTAGAGAAATAGTACCGATAGAGGTAGGCGACACGTCTAATAGGTCTATCAGCTCGCGGTTAGGGGAGCTGATGGCGGCCCCTGCTGAACCCGCAAACTTAGAAAACGTCGTCATGATAATGGGAACAATGCCGCGATCAATCACCGACTGAGGCGTAATGCCAAAGTGGTCATAAATACCCTCGCCTTTACCACCAATGGCTCCACTGGCATGGGCTTCGTCCATCACGACCACACTGCCAGGATAGTCTTCCATGATGTCTAGCATGCGGGGTAGAGGTACCACATCGCCGTCCATTGAAAAGACCGCATCAGAAATAACAATCACCCGATCGTCAGGACGCACATAGCGACGCATTTTGCGCTCTAGATCGTCCATATCGCAGTGGCGATAGGCTTTCACACGTACCTTAGGACTGTGGCCAAACATCTTACCCGAGCGGTTATCGGCATTGACCACAGCTGCAATGATGCAGCCATGGTTCAGCACATCGCTAAAAATAATGGTCTCACGGGTATGCTGAAATCCCTGTACAGGAACGGCTAGATGGCAAAACCCATCCATTAAAGCCTGTAACGCCATCCAAGCATTGAGAAACAGCTGCGTATGGGGCAAATGTTTAAAGGCAGAAATTTCGTCTTCTAGCTGACGGTGCAGGTCAATACGACCGCTTAAAACAGAACAGGAGCTATTGGACGTACCATAGCGACGGATAGAGTCAATCGCAGCTTGAGTAACTTCAGCATCCTGGGCCATGCCCAGAACATCGTTAGTACAGAACGTTAGCACCTGATGCCGCTTACCAGTGCCTTGCTCTTCCACCTCTATTTGATTGCCATTTTTCTGATGGCAAATAAACTTGTCAGGATATAACCCGCTTGCATGCAAACGTTGCACGTAGTTATTAACGACTTCCACAATTTACTCCTCATCACCTACATTGAGCATATCAATCAACCAAGCTCTGAGCTAAAAGCCGATAACCCCTGGCAACAGGTCTTGGCAACGGAGGCTTGGGTATCCCAAGCGGGCGATTCACACAAGCATACCGTTACTAACCTCCTGAGATGGTGGGATAGAAGACTCTTTTGACGTCTCAAAAGGTGACGACTCAAGAGTTTCTAAACGTTCATATTGCCCAACAATAACCCGCTGTAGAGCGATAATAGCCGGGTTGACTTCAACGTAGTTACGCTGCGGATCGATGGAGTAGTTACGCTGCTCACTTTCCATCATTTCTACGTCTTGATGTAAAAACTTGAGAAAAATACTGTTCAAAATCACCTTTTCTACCCCCCTAGTTAGGGGACCATTCAGCAACCATTGCGGGAGGGGCAGCTTAAGAAACAATAGCGAAAAAGATTTTGTTTCTGTGGGGCCTACTGGCAAACGCATGAGATAGAGTGAAGACACGGACTCTAATGCAGTGGCGTAGTGGGGATAGCGATAGTTGATTGAAACTGTGCGCGTAGTGCTGCCACTGCCTTTAGCTCCTAGCCCCAATAACTTACTCAAAAAGCCCTCATAGGACACCTGATAGTCAGCCGAGACACCATTGTCGTCCTGCTTTAGGTTAATTAGCTTAGGATCGTACCAGCCCTGGAGATCCTTGTGTAAAAAGCCATGGAACACATCCATTGTGTTCTCATTACAGATGGAGAAATGGGCCTGAAAATGTCCTGGAATGCGCACCATAAACCATCCCGGTTGATCATATTGAGGAACTTCGGGTAAAGGTTGTTGCTCAGCTAACTCTGCCGCCCCTGGAAAGACCCATATAATCCCGTAAGCCTCCCGCGTGGGATAGCTACGGGCCTGGGCACATGGCAGTTTTTGCTCTTGAGGAAAATAGGGAATTCCCACGCACTGGCCATCACCATTGAATTCCCAGCCGTGGTATGGGCAGACCAAATTGTTGCCATGCACTTCCCCTCGATGCAGCTCTACACCTTTGTGTGGACAGGCATTTTCTAGGGAATTGACAGAGCCATCGGCATTGCGATAAACCGCTAAGGAAGATTCCCAGATTTGCACAGAAACCACGTCCCCTGGCTGGAGCTGATCGGCCCAAAAAACTGGATACCAATAGTTGGGGTTGATACCAACAGCTCGTGCACGCCGGTATATGGGTTGACCTTTAAGAACAGCAGACGCTTCCATCTTATACAGCTAGAATTAGGGGTTGAAAACAATCAGCAACAAAGTTTTTTTACTGTACGAGACGTAGCTTGATTTTTACTGAGTAAAGCCGCAATCAGCTCAGATTTTTGCCTTAAATCAGATGTCATCGTGGTTGCAGTATGACGGTAGTAAACGCGCTGCTGACAAGATTTAGTGACGCTTCGCGAACTGGCAATTGAATACATTCAAAGTAAATGAGTAATTGGCTACAACATTAATGGCCACCTCAAACGCCAGTAGACATATGCACGTAACAACGCCAACCGGTTGGGTATAAGTTTTTGCTTATGCCTAGTTATGGCTAATGTTAACATCTATTAACTTGTCACGAACGATTGGCCCCTGGAGGTGTTTTTGCTACAAGTGTTGCTGTGTTCCCCCCTATGACCACTGTTTATCAGAAACCTACTGCCCCCGAGCTAGATCAGCTACCGCAATTTCCGCCATCGCCACCCCCCATACGTCATCCTCGGCAGGTCTTAGCTGTTTTGATGATGGCGGGATGTTTGTCGAGCGCAGCTGGAGCTGTGGTTGCGCCTGTGTTTCCAGAGATTGTGGAACAATTTGAGCTAAGCAGCCGTTGGGCTGGGGTGCTGGTAAGCACCCATACGTTGACCACAGCCTTAGCCAGTCTGATCTTTGGTCTGCTTGTCAGTCGATTGGGCAGTGTGCGAATTTTGCTATCGTGCCTGGTGGGTTATGCCATTTTTGGCAGTTTAGGAGCCATTGCCCATGGCTTTTGGGGAATTTTGCTATCGCGGGCACTGGTGGGAGCTGCCAGCGGTGGGATTGGTGCAGGCAGTATTGGTATTCTTAGCAACCTCTACAACGGTGAAGCTCGCACGCGGATGATGGGCTATGCCACCAGCGCCTTGGCAACGGCGACGGTAATTTTTCCGATTTTGGGTGGTTGGCTGGGGTTGTATAACTGGCGCTGGGCGTTTGTGCTTTATGGTTTAGGTTTGCCAGCGGCAGTAGCTGGTCTGTTGATTTTGCCTAAGGGACAACGACAGCATAGGAAAAATGGCATTCCTCAAACTGACGGCATTGGCAACATCCTCAAACGGGGTCGGGTCTTGCTGATTTTGCTAGCGTTGGCAACAGCATCGGCCATCTTTTATGTGGTGGTGGTATATGCGCCGATGTACTTAAAAGATGCGATTAATGCATCCTCTTTATTAAATGGCTATGTTTTGGCCGCACGTTCGGTGGGCGCAGCGGTGATTGCGGCGGTGGGAGCGGCTAAGGTGTCTAAACGGCTGGGGGCTGGTGGTGCGATCGCAACCGGTTTCCTGCTCATGGCCATTTCCCTCGCCACCATTCCCAATGTGCTATCACCACCGCTGATGCTGCTAGCGGGGTTAATTTTTGGTCTAGGGTTTGGCCTAGTCATGCCTAACTTTTACAGTGCCCTGGCCGATTTTTCGTCTGATTCTCAACGCTCTGGAGTGTTGGCCATTGGCACAGGCTGCGCCTCCCTTGGGCAGTTTGTATCACCGCTGATGTTTGGCCCTATTTGGGCGACGGCGGGAACCCACGTATTCTATGTAGCGGCGGCCATTGCAGCTACAGTGGGTGCCCTCAACTGGATACGTCGTTAATGTCGATCAATGATTCTCAAGCGGTCCCTACTCAAATTTATTAAGACAGGGGGAATTCCCCTACTATTGACCACAATTGCCCTGAGGCAAATTGCTCTAGTCCATATCGCTGGACTCAGTCCCTGGCATGGAGGTGGATATGGCATGTTTGCCTCGATTGATCGTGATGAGCGCCGGGTGATCACGACTCAGCTCATTGGCTGTGAGCAAACCGAGGAAATTAACTTACAAAAAATTGTGGCTGACACTCCAGGGGTGCTCAGCCGCGACACCTATACCCATGTCAGTACGTTTCCCACTGAGGCCCAGCTGCGTCGTATGGGCAGGCGTTTGCTAGCTAGCGATAGTCAGGCCATCCGCCGCAGAACAAATCGTGAACAGGGCTGTAAACTGCAGCTGCAGCCGTGGCGACTGGTGTATGACGGTCGTTATATAGTCTATGAGTCGCTGACTGACCCCGTTGAGGTTCAGCCGTGACTTTAATCAAGCGATGGAACGCCTGGCTAAGCAGTCTAATGCAGCCGCCAATCTATTTATTGGTACTGCGTCTGACGGCGATCTTGCTCTTGCTCCACGGGCTGGACCACTGGGTCTGGACCATGCTGCCAGAAAAGCTGCTGGCGTTGGCGATGATGGTGTATCCGGGCCTGGTACGCAATCGATGGGCTTGGTTAGGAATGAGTCTGTGTCTGGTGGTTAATAACCTGTGGCACTGGTCACGCCTGGTCAATCATGAGTACCTTTACACCTATTGGGTATTGGTGTGTGTGATCGCGATTTGGAGTCGCACACCTAAGCAGGTTTTGCGCTGGAATGCCCGCTGGCTAATTGGCCTATGTTTTTTCTTCGCCACGCTTTGGAAATTTCTAGGGGGGGAGTATCTAGACGGCTCGTTTTTGCATCTGACGTTTTTACTAGACAGTCGATTAGCCATGGGAGCTGTGCTGTTTGGGGGTCTAGACCTAACCACCCTGGCTGAGAATCGTCAAATATTTGAAACCATGCAAGCCTCAGCTGCTGTACTAGATTCTCACCAGTTAATCACCACACCCCGCATGGCGGTAGCTAGTTTAGTGCTGTCCTATTGGACGATTCTGATCGAAGGGTTGGTGGCGGCTAGTTTTTTGCTGACGGTGCCCCGAGGCCTACATCAAAAGCGGGATTGGTTGCTGCTGGTTTTTGTGCTGACCACCTACACCGTGATTCCGGTCTTAGGTTTTGGGGCCTTGCTGATGGTGATGGGGCTGATTCAGACCAAGAATAATTTTATTGCGCGTATCTATTTGGGTTTGCTGATCTCAATGCCTATTTGGATGCCGCTACCCCAAGGCATTTTTTGGGTCATTCAAAATTTTTTGCTCCATTAACCGACCGACATATCCGGTGATTCTTGCAATAGCCACAGACCGCTATAGGTCATGCCCGAATCATCGGGACGGATGAGTAGAAAATGTAATCCCTTAGCTGTGGCTTTACGCTGCTCAAAGGTATTGGCAGCACCCCGGACATCATTGTCGTCAAAGGTAGTGAAGACAAAGCGATCGCACAGCCCCGCTTCCAATATCAGTCCATCCGGCTGTCCGGCCATATATTTCAAAAAAGCAGGCCGTGTTGACTCCATCCATTGGGCCAGCCCCATCGACCGGCGACCGGCATCAATCACTACCCCAGGAATCAGCACCGTACTAGACAAACCAATTTCCAACGGCAGCAGATCTTTGGGCACTGAGCGTACTGGAATCGCCTCATATTGAAACCGCAACAGGTCGGCATTAGAGAGCCCTGCAAACCGCCAGGTTTCACCCCAGAGATTGTCGGGCAACGGCACTGGTGCCGCGCGCTCAATGGCAAAGGGCGAGTAAGGTTCCCCCGTGTAGGTTTTGAGATTGGAATACCAGGCTGTGCGCTGACGCAGCCACTGTTTTAGAGTGGGCAAACCGCGTTTAGCCACCACAGGAATGTCCAATTCTCGGCAGGCCACCTCCGCCAGGGTTTGGGTCTGGGGACGGAACACATACAGTGCTTTGGGACGATAGCCTGCTCGATGGATGGCACGCTTCAGCTGCTGCCGTAGCCACATGGCATCGGCAGCAGGCTGTGGGCAGGTTTCTGCGTAGCTAAAGTCCATGTCAGACGTACACAGCAACAGCTCCCATAAAGCATGGCTGTCAGGATCTTTTAAGGGACGGCGGTAAAAGTCGAGCTGCCAGGGAGAACTCATGAAATATAGAGCTGATTGACATAGTCAGACACCATGCGATCGCTATTAAAAATAGGAGCAATGGTACGGATAGACGCTTTCATGCGTTTAACCCAGCCTCGGGGGACGTGGTTGCGATCGCAATCGTAATACAACCGGACAATGTCCCGTTCTAGCTGAGCGTAAAACGATTCTGCATCTATCGTATCTTGAACATCCTGATCTCTGGTTTCAGCATCTTCACCAATGGTCCAGCCGTTGAGATTGGGTTTATAGCCTTCGCACCACCAGCCATCTAGAACGCTAAAGTTGATGCCGCCGTTGAGAGCCACTTTTTGACCGCTGGTCCCCGATGCTTCTAGAGGACGACGGGGCGTATTGAGCCATAGATCAATGCCCTGAACCATCAGCTTCGCGGTGTACATATCGTAGTCTTCGATAAAGGCAATCCGGTCCCGCAGATCTGGATGACGGCTCCATTCCATAATCCGCTGGATAATCCGCTTCCCAGCAGTATCGTTGGGGCGGGCTTTGCCAGCAATAATCAGCTGCACTGGCCGTTTCTGATTGGAAAAAATTCGGGTGAGCCGACTGAGATCGCGAAAAATCAGGTGGCTGCGTTTGTAGTCGCTAAAACGTCGGGCAAAGCCTAGGGTCAGAACCTGGGGATCTAGCAAACGCTCCACCGCCTTAATGTCATCAGAGCATTCCTTACGAGCCTGTCGCGCTTTGAGCACCCGGTCGCGGGTGTAGGCAATCAGCCGCGCCTTTAGAATCTGGTGCCGATGCCACAAACGATCGTCAGGAATCTGCTCGATTTTGCTCCAGGTTTCTGGATCGCTAATGCGCTCAGCCCAGTGCCGCCCCAGATAGTCTTGGTAGAGGTCCTCTAGCAGCGGGGCAATCCAGCTACGGGAGTGAATACCGTTAGTGACATGACCAATGGCTGACTGGCTGTCTGAACGCTTAGCATATTGATGCTGCCAAAGCTGACGCGAGACTTCCCCATGGCGTTTGCTCACTGCATTGGTAGCTCGGGTTAGCTGTAGGGCCAGGGCCGTCATGCTAAACACATCCGGATTAGACGTTTGAGCTCCCAAGGCTAAAAATTCAGTACGATCTAAGCCTAACTTAGGCCAATAGTCAGCAAAGTAGCTTTCTATCCTATCTAGGGAAAAGGTTTGACCTGTGGGCACTGGGGTATGGGTGGTAAACAGGGTGCGATCGCACACATAGGGCTTGATGTCGGCTAGGGTGCCCCCCATTTGTTCCATCTCAAACCGCGCTAGTTCCAACAGCGCAAAGGCCGCATGCACATCATTGAGGTGATAAATAGACGGTTCAATACCCAGAGCCTGCAGCATGCGCACCCCGCCAATCCCCAAGAGAATCTCCTGGGCCAACTGCTGATCTGGATCACCACCATAGAGCTGCCCTGTGATCCGTTGATCATCGGCATGATTTTCAATGATGGCCGTATCTAGCAAGTACAGCAGGCTACGCCCTACTTGTACTTGCCACACCTGAGCTTTGACCATGCGCTGACGAATCGTCACCCGAATTTTCAGCCGCTGACCATGTTCATTACAAACCGGCATCAGTGGTAAATTCTTAAAATCATTGTCCCTGTAGTGAGCTTCCTGCCAGCCGCTGCGGTTGAGACGCTGCGAAAAATAGCCCTGGTGATAGAGCAGCCCCACCCCCACCAGCGGCAGCCCCAAATCCGAGGCGGACTTAAGATGATCGCCCGCCAGCACACCGAGACCACCGCAGTAGAGCGGCAGTGACTCATGAATGCCGTACTCGATACAAAAATAGGCCACTGGGTGATCGCTCGTGATGCTGGGAGCGGCATCCTGGGCCCAGGTCTGGTCTCGATGGAGGTAGGCTTGAAATTCAGCCGCTAGGGTTTGGAGCCGTTTGAGATAGTGAGGGTCTTCCGCTAGCTGCCATAGCTGCTCTGGCGTAATCGCCTGCATCAGTGCCACCGGGTTGTGCTGACAGTCCTGCCAGAGATCGGGAGCCAGCGCCCGAAATAGAGACCCCCGCTCCGATGTCCAACTCCACCAATAGTTGTAAATAAACTGGTTCAGTGGCTTAAGGGGAGGGGGGAGCTTGGCACTGAGGGAGCGACGAAGAGTCATGGGCCTTCCAAGATTTTCTTTCAAAAGGGATAGATAACAAGAGCGTGGGCCATCGGCCCAATATTTGCCCAATAGTTCAGATATGGTTCAAGTTAGCGCAGACGTGCTGCGGTATATTAGACCAGTCCTAAATCTAGATTTTGCAGCCCTGAGCGGGCGGTGGTTGTAGCGATTAATTTAGCCTCACACGGCAGTACTTCATGGCCCCATCCCTTACCCAATTTGGTCAACAGATGTCCCACCTTACGGGGGTGCGGGCGATCATGAAAGATATCATTGAAACCCTACAGTCGGGCCAGTCAACAGACTTTATTAACTTAAGCGCAGGTAACCCGGTGATTTTGCCTGCGGTGGAACAGCTGTGGCGCGACTGCACCGCCGAGCTGCTGGCCAGTACAGACTATGGTGAGGTGGTCTGTCGCTATGGCTCTAGCCGGGGCTATGAGCCGTTGATCGATGCGATTAAAAATGATTTTAATCAACGCTATAGTCTAAACCTCACAACTGAGAATATTCTGATCACGCCTGGTAGTCAGGCTCTTTATTTCCTGGCAGCCAATGCCTTTGGTGGGTATACCTCCGACAACCAGCTAAAGGAAATTGTTCTCCCCTTGAGTCCTGACTATACGGGCTACGGAGGTGTTTCCCTCTATCCAGAAGCTGTGCGAGCTTACCGACCGACCCTAGAGGTGGACGCCGCTAACCATCGCTTTAAATATCGACCTGACTTTAGCCAGTTAACGATCACCGAGCAGACTGGGTTTGTCTTGTTTTCTCGCCCGTGTAATCCCACGGGCAATGTCCTAACCGATGATGAGGTGAAACGCATTGCCCAGCTCGCGGCTGATGTTCCTGTTTTTATTGATTCGGCCTATGCCCCCCCGTTCCCGGCGCTCAACTTTACTGAAATGACGCCCGTGCTCGCTCCCAACGTGGTCCATGGCATCAGTCTGTCCAAAGCTGGATTACCCGGTGAGCGGGTGGGAATTGCCCTGGGGGACGCTGCTACGATTCGCGTTCTAGAATCCTTTCAGACAAATTTATGTATTCATTCCTCCCGATATGGTCAGGCCATTGCTGCCCGCGCCATCGCCTCAGGGGCTTTAGCAAGGATTGCTAAAACTGTGATTCGGCCCCACTATCAGCAAAAATTTGCGGTCATCGAATCCACCCTGGATGAAGCCATGCCTGATATTCCTTGGTATCTCCATCGGGCAGAGGGGTCCATCTTTGCTTGGCTATGGCTCCAAGACTTACCCATGGATGATCAATCTTTTTATCAAGCGCTTAAACGCTATGGTGTGATTGTTGTACCGGGCAACCCATTTTTTCCGGGTCTGCGCGATGACTGGGCCCATAAACATCAGTGCCTCAGGATTAGTTTGACGGATACGGCAGAGAGACTTGCGATCGCAATCCGTCGCCTCGCCACCCTGGCCGAACAGGTTTACGCTCAGGCCAAACCATAATGACCCAACCCAAACC
>NZ_JADEXP010000620.1 GCF_015207065.1 Leptolyngbya cf. ectocarpi LEGE 11479
GCGTCGATCGCACCGTGGATGTGGCCAAAGAATTGGGCGTGGACCATGTGGTCAGCTTTGACCACAACCAGGGCCTCGCTCGCGGGTTTATGGCCGGGCTAGACGCCTGCCTCAAGGCCGGGGCCGACATCATAGTTAACACGGACGCTGATAACCAGTACTGTGCCGCCGACATTCCTAAGCTGATTGCCCCCATCGTCCAGGGTGAGGCCGAGATTGTCGTGGGGGAGCGGCCCATTATGGAAATCAAACACTTTTCCCCGGTTAAAAAGATTTTGCAGCGTCTGGGCAGCTGGGCTGTGCGGGTGGCCAGCAACACTCGGGTAGCCGATGCCCCCAGCGGCTTTCGTGCCATCAGCCGCGATGCCGCCATGCAGCTCAATGTGTTCAACGAGTACACCTATACCCTAGAAACCATCATCCAAGCCGGGCAAAAAGGTATGGCGGTGGCATCGGTGCCCATTCGCACCAACGGCTATCTGCGCCCGTCACGCCTGGTCAAAAGCATTGCCTCCTATGTGCAGCGGTCTCTATTTACGATTCTGCGCATTTTTATTACCTATCGTCCTCTGTCCTTTTTTACAATTCTGGGGGCCATTCCGTTTGGTTTAGGGTTTTTACTCAGCGTCCGCTGGGTCTGGCTGCTTGTGATGACCTTTGAGGCTACCGGTCGTAGCCATGTTCCCAGTCTGATCTTTTCCGCTATTTTGATTTTAATTGGGGTGCAGTGTTGGATTTTTGGTCTGATTGCTGACTTAATGTCAGCTAACCGGAAACTGTTAGAGGACATTCAGCTGCGGCTGCGGCGGTCAGACATTGAGGACTATATGAAAAAAAACCGTCAGAAAGAGATTAGATAAAGATTTATATGAAAGACTTATTTGCCCAGGCAGCCCTCGACCAGATTCCCAAAATTCTGACATTGCAGGACCGTAACCCCCACAGTCCCAACTATGGCTGTTTTGACCGCAACTATTGGCAGTACAAGATCATTGACTTTCCCAGCGGCATGTCCCAGGAGTTTGTGTGGCCCCTGGCCTTAGCCTATGACATGCCGCTACCGGATAATCCCTACCATCAGAAGCCCAATATCAAAGCTTGGGTGGAATCAGGGATTATCTTTGCCGCCAAGAGTGCCCACCCCGACGGGTCCTGTGATGATTATTTCCCGTTTGAGCGGGCAGGGGGGGCGGCGGCCTTTTCGTTACTGGCCTGTCTAGAAAGTTATCGGCTACTAAAGCTAGAAAATCAGCAGGCCCTGCGTTTTTTTGAGACGCGGGCGGATTGGCTGGCCCATCACCAGGAAAGCGGTCGCTTGACCAATCACCAGGCGCTGATTGTACTGTGTTTGGAAATTGCCTCGCGGGTATTAAACACGAAGAAGTGGCAGGGGGCCATCCAGCAGCGGCTGGAGCAGGTGCTGTCCTGGCAAGATTCAGAAGGCTGGTTCCAGGAATATGAGGGCTGCGATCCGGGGTATCACACCCTGACGATCTCCTGTTTGGCGCGGGTGTATGAGCTGGGGGGGAG
>NZ_JADEXP010000075.1 GCF_015207065.1 Leptolyngbya cf. ectocarpi LEGE 11479
ATCTTATGGAAGATGGGTACGTTGGCCAAGCATCCGCTATTCCCGCGAGAAGAACATCAGGGCCGCTAGCCACAAACGTCCGTCTCAAGACGTTGACCTTTATCAACAATTATATTTTTACTTATTTGTTTCATAAGCATGAGTAATGCTCTCGCTATTTGTAACGAAAATGTTACAAATAGCGAGAGTCAATATGTCAATTTGTATCGCATCTACGGCTGTATCCCTAGTCAGTAGGGATTTTCTGATACAAACACAATAGGTTTAAAACCCTATTTAGATGTTATGGAATATTTCTCATTACAGTAGCCACTTCACTTTTGCAAAGTATTTTTTGTAAATGCTTTTGTGAGTGCTGGGTCAATACCGACCAGCTAATGAGTCCGACTGGCAAGCCCGCCAACGTTTACTAAGCGCGGACAAACTTGCCAACCGGCGGTCATCACTTCCAGTAGAAGAGAGAACACACAGAGGAAGGAGTCAAACTGCATGTTCACCAACGTCAAGCCCACTGTGAGACATATCTCACCCGAGAACCTTGGCGAACGGTCCTTGATGAAAGTGGTTTACGTCGTTTTAGAACCACAGTATCAAAGTGCTCTGTCAGCAGCTGTTAAGTCCATCAACGCTAACAACCCTCATATTGCCGTCGAAGTTAGTGGTTATTTAATTGAAGAACTTCGCAGTAACGATAACTACGAGGCCTTTAAGAAAGACGTTTCCGAAGCCAATGTCTTTGTTGCCTCATTAATTTTTATTGAAGAACTGGCTGAAAAGGTTGTTACTGCCGTCACACCACACCGTGACACCCTTGACGTGGCTGTGGTGTTCCCATCCATGCCCCAGGTCATGCGCCTCAACAAGATGGGGAGCTTTTCTATGGCTCAGCTGGGGCAGTCAAAGAGTGCCATTGGCGAGTTTATGAAAAAGCGCCGCCAAAAGCAGGGTGGCAGCTTCGAAGATGCCATGCTCAAGCTCTTGCGCACCTTGCCTAAGGTTCTCAAATATCTACCGGTGGACAAGGCCCAGGACGCCCGTAACTTTATGCTGAGTTTTCAGTATTGGCTAGGCGGCTCTCCGGAGAACCTGGAGAATTTCATGCTGATGCTCGCTGACCGCTACATGTTTGGCGATAAGGCTATTGAGGGTGCTCCAGAGAGCATGGAGTACGAGGAACCCGTTACTTATCCTGACACTGGCATCTGGCATCCCCTTGCCCCTTGCATGTATGAGGACGTCAAAGAATATCTCAACTGGTACAGCTCGCGCCAGGACCTACCGGCTTCCCATAAGCGTGACAATGCCCCCTGCGTCGGTCTAGTGCTGCAGCGCACTCATCTAGTGACAGGGGACGAAGCCCACTATGTGTCCATGGTTCAGGAGCTTGAATATCTAGGGGCTCGTATCATTCCTGTCTTTGCAGGTGGTCTGGATTTCTCCAAGCCTGTAGAGCAATTTTTCTACGAACCTGTCAGCCAGGAGCCTCTCGTGGACTCCGTGGTTTCCCTAACGGGTTTTGCCTTGGTGGGTGGGCCTGCTCGTCAAGACCATCCAAAAGCAATCGAGTCGTTGCAGAGGCTTAATCGTCCCTACATGGTGGCTCTGCCCCTTGTCTTTCAAACTACTGAAGAGTGGGAAGACAGCGATCTGGGCCTGCACCCCATTCAGGTAGCCTTGCAAATGGCAATTCCTGAATTAGATGGGGCCATCGATCCGATTGTGGTCTCTGGTCGTGATGGTATGACTGGTCGCGCCATCACGCTGCAGGATCGAGTAGAAATGATTTCCCAGCGTGCACTCAAGTGGGCCAATCTGCGCCGAGTTGAGCGTGCCCACAAGAAACTCGCTATTACTGTCTTTAGCTTCCCCCCTGATAAAGGCAATGTCGGTACTGCAGCTTATCTAAATGTCTTTGGCTCTATCTATGAGGCCATGGTCGAAATGCAGGAGCAAGGCTACACCGTTGAGGGCATGCCTGAATCAGCTGAAGCTTTGATGCTTGAGGTGATCAATGACGCCCAAGCCCAGTACAACAGCCCTGAACTGAACATTGCCCATCGCATGTCGGTGGCTGAGTATGAAAAACTCACCCCTTACTCCCAGCGCTTAGAGGAAAACTGGGGGCCGCCGCCAGGAAACCTCAACACCGATGGTCAAAATCTGCTGGTGTACGGAAAAACCTACGGCAATCTGTTTATCGGGGTACAGCCCACCTTTGGTTACGAAGGTGACCCGATGCGGTTACTGTTCTCCCGGTCCGCTAGCCCCCACCATGGCTTTGCTGCTTACTACACCTTTATCGAAAAGATTTGGAAAGCGGATGCAGTGCTGCATTTTGGCACCCATGGCTCTCTAGAGTTTATGCCGGGTAAGCAAATGGGGATGTCTGGTCAGTGCTATCCCGATAACCTCATTGGCAGCACTCCCAATCTCTATTACTACGCTGCCAATAACCCCTCTGAGGCGACTATTGCTAAGCGCCGTGGTTACGCAGAAACCATTAGCTACCTCACTCCCCCCGCCGAAAATGCAGGTCTATATAAGGGATTGAAGGAACTCAGCGAGCTAATTGGGTCTTACCAAGGGCTGAAGGAAGGGGGACGTGCGGTTTCCATTGTTAATGCCATTATCGAGAAGGCTCGTCAGGTTAACTTAGACCGTGACGTGACGCTGCCCGACGTAGAAGACGCCAGCGAAATCAGCAAAGAAGACCGCGATACCATCGTGGGTAAGATTTACATCAAGCTGATGGAAATCGAGTCTCGTTTGTTGCCCTGTGGGCTCCATGTCATTGGAAAACCTCCCACGGCGGAAGAAGCTGTGGCCACCTTGGTGAATATTGCTGGGCTAGATCGTGAAGAAGAGGGTTTTAAGAGCCTGCAGCGCATTATTGCTGAGAGCATCGGTCGCGACATCACCGAGATTTACAACAATAGTGACTTGGGTCTCCTAGAGGATGTTCAGCTGCTGTATGACATTAATGAAGCGACGCGGGCGGCCGTGGGTGCCATCGTTAATGAGCAGCTAGACGATGAGGGTCGTGTATCCCTCAAAACCATGTTGAAGTTCTTCAACTTTGGTAAGCGCAAAGATCCTTGGGTGGAAGCGCTGCATAACCATGGCTACAAGACTGTTGACGAAGAGGCTCTCAAGCCCTTGTTTGAGTATCTACAGTTTTGTTTGAAGCAGGTTGTTGCCGATAATGAGCTGTCATCGTTACTCCGAGCATTAGATGGAGATTACATCCTACCGGGTCCTGGTGGTGATCCAATCCGTAATCCGGATGTGTTGCCCACTGGCAAAAACCTCCATGCTCTTGATCCTCAATCTATCCCGACCACTGCAGCGGTGCAGTCAGCCAAGATAGTGGTTGATCGTTTACTCGAACGCCAGCGTCAGGAAAATGGTGGTCAGTATCCAGAAACCATTGCTTCTGTACTTTGGGGTACTGACAATATCAAAACTTACGGTGAATCCCTGGCTCAGATGCTCTGGTTTGTTGGGGTGAAACCAGTACCCGATGCATTGGGGCGAGTAAATAAGTTGGAGATTGTTCCTTTAGAAGAACTAGGGCGTCCTCGAGTGGACGTGGTCATCAACTGCTCTGGTGTATTCCGTGACCTGTTTGTCAATCAAATGGCACTGCTGGATCGGGCTGTGAAAATGGCGGCTGAAGCCGATGAGCCTCTGGAAATGAACTTTGTGCGCAAGCATGCGCTTAAGCAAGCTGAGGAGATGGGTTTATCGGTACGCGAAGCTGCAACTCGCATTTTTTCAAATGCATCGGGTTCCTATGCGGCTAACGTTAACCTGGCAGTTGAAAATAGCAGCTGGGAAGAGGAATCTGAACTTCAGGAGATGTACCTCAAACGCAAGTCCTTTGCGTTTAATTCGGATAATCCGGGTGTGATGGATCAGTCTCGCGACTTGTTTGAAGCGTCTCTGAAAACAGCCGATGTCACTTTCCAGAATCTAGACTCGTCTGAGATTTCCCTGACTGATGTTTCCCACTATTTTGATTCTGACCCGACTAAGGTGATTGGGCAGTTGCGAGATGATGGCAAGAAACCCACTTCATTTGTTGCGGACACGACCACAGCTAATGCCCAGGTGCGGACGCTGTCGGAAACAGTTCGTCTAGATTCTCGTACTAAGTTGCTCAATCCCAAATGGTATGAGGGCATGCTGGCTAACGGTTACGAGGGTGTACGTGAGCTGTCGAATCGATTGGTTAACACCATGGGATGGTCAGCTACAGCCGATGCTGTAGACAACTGGGTTTATGAAGATGCCAACACCACGTTTATCGAAGATGAAGAAATGTGTAAGCGTCTGATGGATCTGAACCCTAACTCTTTCCGTCGGATGGTAACGACATTGCTAGAGGTCAATGGCCGTGGCTATTGGGAGACCAGTGATGAAAATATCGAACGTTTGCAGGAACTCTATGAAGAAGTTGAGAACCGTATTGAGGGCGTGGAGTAGTGGATGTGAAGAGTTTCTAGACAGCAATCATGGAACACACTAGGAGCGTTGTCTAGAAACAATTGTTTTCAGCCAAAACAAACTGCACAGGTCTTTGAAGAGGACTGTGCAGTTTGTTTTTGAATGATGATGCCACTTCACCCAGGCGTCTTAAATAACAAGCAAATAACAAGCCCATTGATGAAAGTTATAGGTAGGCGAGCGGTTGCTCAATGTGACACTTTCATTTACGTAACATATTTATGACGCAGATGAAAACATTCTCATAAGCTAAATACCCATAGACGTGTGAGGTGATTACGGTGGGACAGCGTTTATGGCATGCTCTGATGCTCACTTTTAGCGTCTATCTGCTGTTTGTTTTTCAATCTCTTGAGGGCAACTCGTCCTTAAAGAAGGCTGATCCCAGTAGCAATGTTCACGAAATGATTTCCTGGTTATTGTTGTGAGGCCTATCCTAGGGTAAGGCACAAAATTTGCGTACTCGATCAAACTCTGGATCTTGCCAAGAATAGGCAAAGTGACTGACTGAGTTGATATTAGGGGCGGCCTGCTGGATTGCTGCCATCTGGGCTTCTAAAGATGGTCGATTATTGATGGATTTGCCCCATATCCCTGCCAAAGCAGGACGGACATTAGCGGCATCATTTTGACGTAGGACCATTTGCACGTCTTGAACAATGCAGCGAGTATTGCCACAGATACTGTATGCCATCGGATGCCAGCTTATGGATTTGGAGAAGCGATTCCAGTGCTGCAGGCGAGAGTCATAGCCTTGGGTGCCAACAGGTTGATTGGCAGTGGGGAAAAAGACAGCCCCAACCGGTATATTTTGCTGTTTGACGGGTTGGGAAGCGGTGTTAAGAAAGTCGATCACCCCTTGTACTGCATGGGCAACGCTCAACCGCCAGAGTTCTAACTGGAGGGCCGGACGACGCACGGAAAGTGGTATATCGCTTGTACTCCCAGATGGTTGTCGACTCTGCCATAGGGGCTCGGCTTCATTGGGAAACCGTTGATCGACACTCTCCAAATCGCTTTCTATTAGATAACCTCGATTGAGAAACTGTCGAATCAGTTCTCTACCTTTATTGTTGAGAGCTCTCTGGAGCAGTGAACTTTGGGCAGCACTGCCGTAAATCCAGAGATCGTCTACATGACCAACGACAGAGTTGCTGCCTGTGCCCCGTGGGTAGCGAATATAGTCAAACAGAACGCCGTCTGGTTTGCGCTGCAGGACTAGCTGCAGCATGCGAAGGTAGTCGTTCTGGGCCTGATAGTTATAGGGATCGATAAAGATTTCTTCGGGGTTATTGCTGCCACCTCGACTGGCAAACGCTGAGGTGGTCTCACCGCTACCATTGCGGGCAAGCACCTGCTGGCGATCGCTTCGTTGGCCATAGGAATAGCCAAAATTCATGGTGAACATCCAGGCATATACTTTGAGGCCACGCTTGCGACCTGCTGCGATCGCATCCGCCAGCAGATCTCGGTTTTCATAGCCTCGCTGTTGTACCACACTGGGCCACGCCGTCCGATTGTCTCGCTGAGGAAGCAGCACCTGACCGTTATAAAACACTTCCACATAGACTTCGGTGTATCCCAGATTGAGCACCCGGTCCATTAGGGCATCCAGCACTCCTGGCTGTAGGTCACATGGGTATAACCGCAGCCAGGTGGCCTGCTGGCGTGGCCACTGTCGCTGGCGACAGGTCCGTAACATATTGGTGTGGCGTTTAAGCAGATCTTCGTATTGTGCGATCGCAGTTGCATCGCCACTAGCCGCCTGCTGGCGCAACGTTTCCTTAGCATCCACCTCAGCTTGAGAAAGTTGGCAATATTGATTGAGATTGCTAGCTTGAGCTGCTCCAGGCATAGGGCGATGGACTAGAGCAACGGTCAGTAATGCCAACAGCCCACCCCAAACGCGCTGCCTGCTGAAGTACTGAAGACCTACCATGGCTGCCAATATGAATTACGCGATAAACAATATAACCACAGAGGGTTAGCAGATGCCCATTAAATCTCATCTCTTGAGTGACTAGATGTGGCTAGATACAATAGACCAAGATTATGGGGTGTGACATCCTACCACAGCTATTCCTCCGACGTATCTGGCACAATTGGTGACTCTAAGGTTACCAGCAGATCCATGAGCTTCATCCGTTGGATATAAGGCCACCCACCATGCAATTCAATATCCTTTAGCAAGTTATACAAATGCTGTCGATTGGTGGGCAATGACTCTTGAAAAAGCGTTTCGCGGATATCTCGATGAAGCCCCTCTAACTGCCTCAATAGCGCTAAGAGAGCCTCACAATTGTTTTCTCTTTTTTGAGCCGCAATTTGCACTGCTAACCTAATTTCCTCAATGTCAGCAGCTTGTTCACCAGAGATGTCTGAAGAATACGGTTCCATTGAGTCAACCTTAAACCTGATGCCCCCAAAACCTGAAGGTTTCGACATTGTAGCCCAGATAGGTCGATTCACCTGTTCTAGATCAACCGTTAGAAGTGTTAACCAATGCACCTGATTTAGCAATTTTCAGCATGCACCGGGGACTCGTCCGTGTAAAATACTTTCGGGAAGGTTAGTTGGCTATCCTAAAGGGCGACTGAGGTCAGCCTACCCAAGAGCTTTTTAAATTTGCGTAAAAAGTTTTAGGTATAGACAACGTCAATAGGCCCCCAGTCGGTTTTATAACCACTGACAAATTCTTGCATAAATACTTTTGTTTGAGGTTGACCATGAGGTATCGTGCCCTAATCGTTGCATTTCTAGCGCTCTGCATGGGTGTACTAACAGCATGTAGTGATGCTCCTAGTGCTAGTGGTGACACTCCCTTGACCTACGATCAGATTAGAAATACCGGACTAGCAGGTAGCTGTCCTCAGGTTTCTAGTGTTCGTCGCGGAGAGATTCCTATCGAAGCCGGACAGGCTTATCAAATTGCCGGCCTTTGTCTAGAGCCAACTAGCTATTTTGTTAAAGAGGAAGCGGCCAATAAGCGTCGCGAGGCTGAGTTCGTTCCTGGTAAATCTTTGACCCGTTATACATCCAGTCTTGATCAAGTCAGCGGTGATTTAGAAGCGAACGCTGATGGCAGTTTGGTATTCCGAGAGAAAGATGGCATGGATTTCCAGGCCGTAACTGTCCTACTGCCTGGTGGAGAAGAGATTCCTTTTCTCTTCACCATCAAGGGTTTGGTTGCTAAAACTCAGCCTGGTTTGAGTGCTGTGACCTCTTCTACTGACTTCATTGGTGACTATCGTGTGCCCTCTTACCGCACCTCTAACTTCTTAGATCCTAAGGGACGTGGTCTAACTACAGGTTACGATACAGCCGTTGCTCTACCAGCTGGTGGAGATACTGAAGAGCTGGTCAAAGAAAATATTAAAGCTTTCAATATTGGCCAGGGTTCAATTTCTCTTCAGGTTGAGAAGGTTGACGATGTTACAGGTGAAATTGCAGGCACGTTTGAGTGTGATCAGCCTTCTGATACTGATATGGGAACGGCTGAGCCTTCCGATGTCAGGGTTCAAGGTGTGTTCTACGGTCGTGTAGAAACATTGGACGCATAGAAGGCTAGGACTGGAGAATACTGACATTCTTATTGAGCTGATACTTAGCATTCTCTGGCAACATTTCAAAATTTCAGAGGTAGAAAGTTCTCCGGAGCTTTCTACCTTTTTTCCTTTAAAGGACATGCTCTGTACGTAAAGTCAGCATGAAGAATTGATCGCCTATAGACGGCAATCTGCTGGCCCACAGCTTAGACTTCCGTATATACGTCATTGCTTTGGCCAACTTCTATCCAGTAGCTTGTTGCTGGCAGTTTACGTTAATTAAGTTGCAAGCTGTGATTTCAATCACTGTGCTCTTCATGCTTGATCTTCACTATTAAGTCATTACATTAAGGTGATGGTCTAGGGCTAAACCTTCATCTTAAAGTTCCTGTCTTTAATAGCTCAATGCTGCTTCAAACCGATAGTGGGTAGAGGGTGAGCATATACGTGTCAAAGGGGTTCCCCATGTCGTCCAAACTCAATAAAGCGCTCAAAAGCGAAACTCTAGAGATACTGAATGATTATCAAAAAAATCGTTCAGCGGAACTGCGAAACCAGCTGGTCAAAATGAATCTGGGGTTAGTGCGTCGAGAAGCCCATCACTGGTTACATCATTCCAATGAAACCTTTGATGATTTAATGCAGGTTGGTAGCTTAGGTCTGATTCGTGCCATTGAGCGATTTGACATGTCCAAAGGCTATGCATTTAGCTCCTTTGCCATTCCCTATATTCGGGGCGAGATCCAACATTATTTACGCGATCGCAGTGCTATTGTGCGAATTCCAAGGCGATGGCAGTCACTTCAGCATCAATCAGCCCGAGCTATTCGCCAGCTACAAGAATCACTAGATCGCAAGCCCACCGACCAAGAAATTGCCGACCACCTCAAGATCTCAGTACAGGAATGGCAAGATGTCAAGTTAGCCAGTCGAAATCGTTCGTTACTGAGCTTGGATGCGCCCATTCAAGACGAAGGCAGCGGCTCGGCATCCCTGAGCGATTTGCTCCCTGACCCCAAATATCGCAGTTTTCAGCTAGCCCAGGAAGATCGGATTCGGCTTCAGCAAGGTCTAGCTCAATTAGAGCGTAGAACCCAAGAAGTGCTGGAGTTTGTATTTTTACATGACTTAACCCAAAAGGAAACTGCCGAACGCTTAGGGATTAGTGCCGTTACGGTATCTCGTCGAGTCAAAAGTGGACTCAAGTTACTACGAGATCTGATGTCTCCAAGTGAGGAAGATGAAAAGGATTTTGCCTAAACCTCTAGGCATTCCACACAACTTATCTTATACTTTGCGAACAAAAGCCCTTGGAGGATGAAAGATGCAGCGTCTGCTCTTGGTATTGCTAATAACAACTGGGGCAGTTTCCCTGAGTGGTTGTGGATTCTTTAATCGCGGCGACAGTGACGAAGCTGCCGTTGAGAATCTAACCATTCCAGCGGAGCAAGCTCCCCAAACAGTACAAACGGCGGACGGTCAGTTGCCTAACCTCCCAGAGGGTGAAGGGTCTGATGGTGTTGTAGTTGCAGCTTCACCAAATTCTCCGACGGTTGTTGCCCGTGACCTAATTCAGTCAACCGACCCTAACGAGCGCACAATAGGGGTAGAGCGGACCCGCCCGGATCCCTTTGCTGGTTTAACCATTCCCCTAGTGCCACCGCAGCCCATTGAAGTAGAAGGAGCCAACACCAACAATAGGGCTGGCGGTCGTGCCACCTCTAGTCAGACGGCCTCTGTTAACAACTCAGGCTCCTCGGCTACTGCTGCTGCTCCGAACTCAGCCACACCTTTGGAGCGCCCTAGCGTGGCAGAAGTGCGGAGTGTGGAATCGAGTCGTCCAGAAATTGCTGCGTTGCCTGAGATTCCCCAGCCAACGACAGCTAAAGCGGTTCGTGTATCGGGTGTGATCCAAATTGGTGGCGCTCCCTATGCCATCATCAAGGCGCCCGATGAAATCGAACGCTATGTCAGACAAGGAGAACGCGTTGCCGGTGGGCGTGTGCTTGTGAAGCGAATTGATACGGGTTCGGCAGAGCCACGGGTGATTTTGGTAGAGAATGGTATCGAGGTAGAGAGTTTTGTGACTGCTGCTGATGTACCCGTAGAAGAGGCACCTGCTGCTCAACCAGCCGATACGGTGTCTACTATCAGTACGCTGCCAGAACTGCCGAGCCCTGGGATTTAATCATTCTGCGGTTATAGTCATGGGCTCTGTAATAGGGTGAAGCTTAAGGGCTGAGCCTGCTTGGGAGCGCATGAATAGTTTATTGCACCAACGATAATTTATTAGACAAGGGGACTCTCGTTTGTCTAATGAGCTTTTTAAAGAAATATTGCCAAAATCTGCGATATGCAACAATTCTTAAATCCTCAGGATGTCAGTTCGGTTCAGCGGAGTAGTACCCTGGTGAACAGGTAGCTTGCTGCTTGCATTAATCACTCGTCTTTGCTTAAGAGAGGAATATTCATGGTTAAGCGTGGATCTAAAGTACGTATCCTTCGGAAAGAGTCTTATTGGTTTCAAGATACTGGTACGGTTGCTTCCGTTGACCAAAGTGGTATCAAGTATCCGGTCGTTGTTCGTTTTGATAAAGTTAACTACGCTGGCGTCAACACTAACAACTTTGCTGAAGGTGAAGTTAAGGAAGTTTAATCGGTCTGGCGATTTAGAGTGGCTTGGTAGAATTAGCTCAGTCGTTTGTCTAATGTGCCTTGCCAGAACTTCCTGAAGTAGAAACTGTCCGACGGGGTCTGAGTCGAGTTACTCTGAACCAACCTATTCGGGGTGGGCACGTGCTGTTAAATCGCAGCATTGCTCACCCCATTTCTATTGAAGATTTTTTGCCTGCCCTTGAGGGAGCTGAGATTATTGCCTGGCAGCGTCGGGGTAAGTATTTACTCGCTGCTTTATCACGCCAGCAGCAGCCTGCTGGCTGGTTAGGATGCCATTTACGGATGACGGGGCAGCTGCTGTGGGTACAACAGGCAATGCCGCTATCTTCTCACTGCCGGGTGCGTTTATTTTTTGATGAAGGTCGCGAGCTACGCTATGTTGACCAGCGCACATTTGGTCGCTTATGGTGGGTGCCCCCAGATACACAGCCTGATCAAGTGATGACCGGGCTACAGCGTTTGGGGCCAGAGCCCTTTGCCGATGATTTTTCCCTAGACTACCTGCAGACTTGGCTTGGCCGTAGGCAGCGCCCGGTCAAAAATGCCCTGCTGGATCAGGCTATGGTGGCGGGTATTGGTAATATCTATGCGGATGAGGCCCTGTTTTTAAGTGGTATTCGGCCAAGTGTAAGGTGCGATCGCATCTCCCTACGCCGTCTCAAACGCCTACACACCGCTATCCAAAAAGTTCTCACCGATAGTATCGAAGCTGGTGGCACCACCTTTAGCGATTTTCGCGATATCCATGGCACCAATGGCAACTATGGCGGTGTCGCCTGGGTCTATGACCGCGAAGATGAACCCTGCCGCGTATGCGAAACCCCCATCAAGCGCATTAAGCTGGCTGGGCGTTCAGCCCACTATTGCCCCCATTGCCAGAAATAGTCTAAATAGGCGCGATAATATACTCACCAGTTATTTTTCACCAATTATTAGCGATGGCTATCAAAAAGGGTACCTTTGTTCGAGTTGTTCGCGAAAAACTAGAAAACAGTGTAGAAGCCACCGCTAGTGATACTCGCTTTCCTCCTTACCTATTTGAAACCCAAGGAGAAATCATCGACATTCGAGATGACTATGCCCTCGTAAAGTTTGGTCGGGTGCCCACCCCTAACATTTGGCTACAGGTGGAGCAGCTCGAAGAGTTCAAATAAGACGGGCTATGTATTAAGAATCCTGCTGGGATCCTCCAAAAGCTATGTAGCCCTTGACACAATGGAGATATAAATCTATTGAGTGAACCGTCTCTGGGCGACTTTTGGAGTCTGGGTGGCTGATTGATTGGCCAAAGTGCCCTCAAGCGGTCCATCAGGAGTCCCATGGTAGTAGCTCGTTCCTCCTCTCAGACTGCGGTTAATGCAACTGCGATCTCGCCAGCGCGGGCTGGTCAGGTCGCTATCCCCAAAATCACCATCATCGGAGCTGGTAACGTCGGCGCCAGTCTTGCCCGCAGTTTACTTTCCCAAAATTTAGGCAATGTTGTGCTGTTGGATATTGTTGCCGGTCGGCCCCAAGGATTAGCTCTGGATATGGCCGAGGCCTGCCCCCTGGAAGGCTGTACTCACCACATTATCGGCACAAACGACTATCAAGATACCGCTGACTCGCAGGTGATTGTGATTACGGCAGGTTTGCCCCGCAAGCCAGGTATGTCCAGAGACGATCTGCTTAAAGTCAATGGCCGCATAATTTTAGATGTCGTTGCCAATGCCCTGCCGCATTCCCCTGATGCCCATTTCATTCTGGTAACCAACCCCTTGGATGTGATGGCCTATCTGGCTTGGCAGACTAGCGGTCTTTCCCCTAGCAAAGTTATGGGACAGGCAGGTGTGTTGGATTCCGCCAGATTTCGCACATTTATTGCCCATGAGCTAGGCGTACCGCCCCAGGATGTATCGACTATGGTGCTCGGGGGACATGGTGATTTGATGGTACCGCTGATCAGCCACACCACCGTTAGTAGTATTCCGCTGACAGAGCTGCTATCTACTGCAAAAATTCAGGAACTCGTAGAGCGCACCCGCCATGGCGGCGCGGAAATAGTCAATCATCTCAAGACTGGTGGAGCGTTTTATGCGCCAGCCGCTGCCACCGCCACCATGGTGGCGGCCATCTTGCAAAATCAGTCAGCCATACTCCCCGTTTCGGCCTATCTAAACGGTCAGTACGGCCTCAAAGATATTTACCTGGGGGTGCCCTGCCACCTCGACAGTAGTGGAGTTGCTTCCGTTGTAGAGCTTTCCCTAGCAGCGGACGAACTACAGGCACTGCAAGCCTCTGCTGATTCGGTGCGCAAAACTTTGAAAAATGCCCTGCCACTATTGACAGCTTGAATATTCTAAGTCAAGAAAAAATCTAGGCTACAGGGCCTAAGGACGAATCCGAGGATACTCATTCATCAGACGTCTCACCTCTTCCGCATGGTAGGAACTGCGGGTCAGCGGTGACGAAACCACCTGCAAAAAGCCCATGGCTTCACCCACCTGTCGCCACTGATCAAACTGCTCCGGTGTCACAAAGTCCTTTACGCCCAGGTGCTTTTGGGTAGGCTGTAGGTACTGCCCAATGGTGAGGATGTCGCAGTCCACCGTTCGTAAATCAGCCATTACCTGACGGACCTCCGCATCGGTTTCCCCCAGACCCACCATGATGCCTGACTTGGTATAAGCCCAAGGGGCAAGCTCACGGGTTCGTTGCAGCAGTTCGAGACTGCGCTGATAGTCACCCTGAGGGCGTACCCTTCGATAGAGCCGAGGAATGGTCTCCGTATTGTGGTTTAGCACCTCAGGCGCTGCCGATAGGATAATCTTGAGGGCCTCCCAGTTAGCGCACAGGTCAGGAATCAGCACCTCAATGGTGGTGTTAGGGGACAGCCTGCGAGTCTCCTCAATGCAGCGCACAAACTGGCTAGCGCCGCCATCGGGCAGATCGTCTCGATTTACCGAGGTAATTACCACATGGTTTAGACCCATGCGGCGAACCGCCTCTCCCAACCGTAGAGGCTCAGTTGGGTCTAATGCCTGGGGCTTTTTCTCAAAGTCGATATCGCAGTAAGGGCAGGCCCGAGTACAGGCTGGACCCATAATCAAAAATGTGGCCGTTCCAGCACTAAAGCACTCACCAATGTTGGGGCAAGATGCCTCCTCACACACCGTATTGAGGTCGAGATCTTGCAAAATGCTTTTGACATTGCCCACCCGTTCCCATTGAGGGGCTTTGACTCTGAGCCAGTCTGGTTTAACGGTCACACTACTTTGCCTTTATAAACGATACAAAAAGCGATACAAACGCGTCGGCGCTAATGCCTACTGATTCTAACAATTTCAGGTGGAGACATAGACCTTCTGTTTAAACCGGGTCGCTTGCATGTCCAGGAGCCCAAAAATGGGGCCAGCGCCATGCTGATGTAGGTAAGATAGGCAGTAGGACAATACCTCAGCGTCTGTAGGTCTTCTATCGAGTCTTTTCTCCAATGCAAGGTCTTCATCCATTGGCTCACAGTTTTGCCCTGTTGTGCGTTGGTTCGGCCCTGGGCTTAACCTTGCTGGAGTGGAACGATCCCTTTAGCTGGAAGGCTGCTAATGCTCAACCGAGCGATGTTATCAGCAACCTCAGCACTCGCATTTCCATTACTAATGGTCGCAGACCGCGCTTTGTCAGTCCTATTCCCAAATCGGATACTCAAATCGTGGTGCAGTTAAGCCAACGAAAAATAGATGTTTATCGTCGAGGTGAAGTCGTCAAACAATACCTTGTGGCCGTTGGGCAATCCGAATGGGAAACGCCAGAAGGTACGTTCAACGTGATTCACAAGAGTGACTATCCTGCCTGGCAGCATCCAATTACGGGTGAGATTGTCCCAGCAGGCAATAAGAATAACCCCCTAGGCTCCCACTGGATCGGCTTTTTGTCCACGAGTGATGGCCAAATTGGGTTTCACGGTACTAACGAAGAAAGTTTGATTGGAGAAGCCATCTCCCACGGCTGCATCCGCATGCTCAATGACGATATTGAGGATCTATACACCTATGTCGAAGTGGGCACGCCAGTTACGGTGAAGCGTTAACTATCTAAATTAAGTATCTAAGTAAGTGTCTCAATATAAAATTATCTGCGGACGCTGAAACATCTGTTTTCTATGGGCTAAAGCGTTTGGGTGATAGAGATAACAGAGGCGACAGAAGGCAGCTGATGGTTTACCTTACTGTATAGAGAGTAAACAAAATTTAAGTAATTTGACGTTTTCTATTGCTAGAAAACACTGGGTCTCTGTTGCGCCGATCTGTTGAGTAATTTTTTATCCAATGAGTTTTAATCCAGTCTGGATTTCTGGAATATTTCTGTGGGCATTAGCCCTTTATTTGATGTTTTCCCCCGTTGTCCTGAGATTGGTGGAAGCACTAGAGCAACAGGCAATGGGCTGGTTAGTGTCTGCCAATAAGCAAAACGCCTCTGGGGCAGCAGAGTTTTATGCTTCGGTGATGAGTATTGTGCCGTTTGTCTTGGCGGGTGGTCTTTGTAACTATTTCTTGGATATGAGTTTGGGACAGAGCTGGACCCTGAGCTTTGGCATTATTGCCTGTATGGGCAGCGGTGTTTATGAGCTGGGTCGCCGTGATGGTGAGGCTAATCAGGACTAGGCAAGGTTCAGGTGGTGACGGGATGTTGGCCATAGAAGGGGGTGACCTCTCGCCAATCAGGGGGAGAGCCTGTTTGCCACTGGTCATGTCCCAGCTGTAGCAGCGATGTAGTGGTTTCAGCTAATCCCACCCCTGACTCTAAACCGACTTGCATTAACGGTTTAGGCCATTGGGTTTGTTTAAGCTCCCAATCACTCGCGGGTAAGACTACATCTGCTAGCGTCGAGGTCAGGGTTGTCCCTGTCCAGCTATAGACAGCTCCATAGACGGCTCCTCGCTTAGCGGGCATGGTAATGGCAATATCGGTGGCGGCCGGATCAGAAGCCATGGTGTGATGGGCGACGGCAGCAAGCGCCGAGATGCCAAACAGCGGGATATTGAGCTGCTGAGCCAGGGTGCGGGCAGTGGCCACACCGATGCGAGTGCCTGTAAATCCTCCAGGCCCAATGCACACTGCAATAAAATCCAGGTCTTGCCAATGCTGAGGGGGCATAAACCCTTGGAGTAGGGCGTGGAGCTGGCTAGACAGATCGCGTCCGAGCGTCCAATCTTGATGACGGTGGATTGTATCAAAATCGCTGATGGCTAAGCCCAGTTCAGGAGTAGACGTGTGGAGTGCCAGGCCAAACATTAGAGCCTCCCTTCAGATGCAGATGCTTGAGTAGCAGCAAAATAGAACCCTAAAACCAAAGTGCGATTTTGCCACTTTTTGAAACTGACCGACCGTCGAAACATTAGATACGCCACATATCCTACAAAGGGAGAGAGCCATAGGGGCTCCAGAGCACCTAAACGTACTGAATTAGTGACACTCACGACGCACAGGATTAGACACCCTAGGGATAGGTTGCGAAACATGATGTGGGAAGCCACCAATGTATCGGCAGCGGCGACAGATGGACTGTTGCGCTCACGCAAATAGGCCTTGAGGCGGCTATCCATCCAACTCAACTTTTTGGGGATCCCGATTGTTTGCCGTAACTGTAGTGTTAGACGGTCTTCAAAATTGGCAGGATCTAGTTGCTCTGACTGCTGCTTCTTTAAGGCTTTGTCCCGATCCGCCAGCTGATTACCAAAATATGTGTATTCACATTTGAAGAGTTTGCATAAACGCAGGAAATACCGCCAACTCAGTCCTTGGATGGTACCACCGATGATGTAGCTGACTAGGAGAAGAGTGAGCGCGATCGCAAATGCCCCATCCCCCGACCCGTTCTCCTGAATCACCTCTACCAGCTCTGCCAAACTCTCCACCGGGTGATAGAGCAGAAATCCTGCTAGGACAAATGGAGAGCCGCCAATAATAGCCGCAAATAATTCAAAGGGACCAAGGGAATACTTCAGCTGCTCCATGGGGTGAAATGCATACAGGGACAGTTATGGCTTCATTAAACCGAGCTAGCTTCCTGATGGACTGGTGGCATCAAATTCTCGCCTACTTCAGGATAAATGTCATGACCAGCGGGAGATGATCTGAGGCTGTACCGGCTTCGGTGACGACTCGGGTATTTTCTAGCTCAATGGTGGCGGGAGTATAGAACAGATAATCGAGCTTGTGTTCAGGTGGCTCTGAGGGAAATGTCGGTTGATTAGCCCACTGGTCCTGGGGGGTGGCCGATGTAAATAGCTCGGACTCAGTCATAATTTCAATTGACCGCTCCCCTTCCTCAGGCCGATTGACCGCACTGTTAAAATCTCCCACCACCAGCACTGGCAACTCCTGGGCATAGGTTTCCGCCAGCTCTCGAACGGCGCGGGTTTGATTTAACCGAGTGGGGTTATCAAACGCCTCTAGGTGGATGTTGATGACGATGATGGAGCGGTCCTGAATCTGAATCTGGGTGACCTGGGCCAGACGATCCAAATAGACCGCATTGTAAAAAAACGGACGACTGGCCACTTTCTCTAGTACCACCCGCTGATTTTCAACAATCGGATAGCGACTCAGGACGGCCTGCCCCGAAACGATTTTGCCGAAGTGGGCCGATATGGGCCAGTAGGGAAAGGGAACGTAGTTTTTATTCCAGTTGATGGCCAACCCCGCCGCTGGAAAATCTAAGGCACTGGCTAGGGCCTCCACCTGATTGACGCTATAGGAACGCTTGGAGGCTAGGTCAATTTCTTGGAAGGCGATGATGTCAGGATTGAGGGGTTGCAGCGCTGCGATCGCACTCGACAAATTATCATCAAACAGTTGTTTAGACCGTTCCACCGCCTGATTATTGGTCAACCCAGACAAATAGCCAATGTTATAGGACACCAGCGTTAGTGAGTTACCCGTCACCGGGGCGGCAGTATTCGCATCATAATTCACAACAGCTGTGTAGTTCTCTTCGGGGTAGCTACCGGCTGTAGCCCACGCATAGAACACAGCCATGGCCAACGCTAAGGAGCCTAAAACCGTCAAAATCAACCTTAAAACCATAGAGCACCCCTGAATCTGCAGCTGATGGCTTAGAGCCATGTCACTAATTATCTGCTGTTCCCTTCACAACCGATAAAGTTCACTCCAGAATCGTTGGAAATATTCCCCCAGGTGTCCCTCATTTGGGTAATCTGATGATGCTTAACGATGCTTTACGCCCTCCATGTCCGTCAAAAACCTCATTTTCTTTGGTCTGCTGATATTTGTCCCCATTTCTGCGACTGCCCATTTCCTAGGTTGGGGTGAGCTGGTTGTTTTTGTCACAGCGGCCATCGCCATCATTCCCCTTGCTGGATGGATGGGCCATGCCACCGAAGAAATCGCTGTCGTTTTGGGACCCTCTCTCGGAGGTCTGCTCAATGCCACGTTTGGTAACGCTACAGAACTGATTATTGCGCTGATTGCGCTCAATGCTGGACTGATCAATGTCGTTAAGTCCAGCATTACCGGCTCGATTATTGGCAACCTGCTGCTGGTCATGGGGCTATCCATGCTGTTGGGGGGCATCAAGTTCAAAGAGCAAGACTTTCAGCCGGTGATTGCCCGCATGAATGCATCATCGATGAACTTAGCGGTGATTGCGATTTTGATCCCAACCGCAGTGGATTTCACGTCCCCGTCTATTACTGAACCAACATTGCAGCGTCTGTCTGTGGCCGTCGCCATTGTCTTGATCCTGGTATATGCGCTCACTCTGCTGTTTTCCATGAAAACCCATGCCTATCTCTATGATGTAGGTACCGCTGAAGAAGAAGGCAGCGAAGCCGAGCCTCACGCAGCCCCAAATCTGCCCCTGTGGATTGGGGTACTGCTGGTTGCCACCTTGGTTGTGGCGGTGGAGTCAGAGTGGCTAGTGGGATCCTTAGAGGTGGCCACGAAACAGCTGGGTCTTTCTGAACTCTTTACTGGCGTTATCTTGCTCCCCATTATCGGTAACGCTGCAGAGCACGCCACCGCCGTCACCGTAGCTTTGAAAAACAAAATGGATCTATCTGTGTCTGTGGCCGTGGGTTCCAGTATGCAGATTGCTCTGTTTGTGGCTCCGGTGCTGGTCATCGCTGGTTGGCTCATGGGTAAACCCATGGACCTGGACTTTAATAATTTTCAGCTGATCGCCGTAGCTGTATCGATTTTGATTGCTAATTCCATTAGTAGTGACGGCAGTTCAAACTGGTTAGAAGGAACACTGCTGCTAGCAACCTATACGATTATTGGTCTTGCGTTCTTCTTCCATCCGATGATTGAAGGCATTGGTTAATAGGGTTAATTAGCGTGGCGACCTACTGGTTTGCAGGCAATTTATATCAGGATGCGCAACTATCAATAGCCTCTGATCATCCTGCCTTGGCCTACGGGGCCAGTGTATTTACCACGATGCGGGTTTATGAGAATAGCTTGGAGCATCCGCTGACATCGTGGAGATGGCACTGCGATCGCATCTCCCAATCCCTCAACGCATTTCACTGGCCCCAACCGGACTGGCAACGCATTGCTCAAGGTTGTCAGACATTGATGACAAGCTATCCCGTTTTACGATTGGCCATCCTAGCGGATGGTCGCGAGTTAATCACCGGTCGTCCCCTGCCCAAAAATCTAAACCAGCAGCAAGCCGCAGGCGTCACAGTCTGGGTGGCCCCAGCCCCGCAGTATCAGCGCAGTTTGCCAGGTCATAAAACCGGTAACTATCTCCCCTGCTGGTTAGCTATGCAGACCGCCAAGACTTACGGAGCCCGCGATGCCATCTTGGCAACTGCTGCTGGAGAATGGCTAGAAACCAGCACTGGCAACCTATGGGGCTACCAGGACGGGCGCTGGTGGACACCGCCCCTAGAGTCTGGACTCCTGCCGGGCATTCGCCGGGCTCAATTGCTCAAAACCTTACAAAAACAAGTCATTACCGACAGACCCTGGACCGTAGATTTAGCAAAAACGTTTGAATGCCTTGCCTACAGCAACTGCGTTGTAGGCATGATGCCGATCCACACAGTTCTGCTAGGGAATATTAAACTAAACTATAGTTCTACTCACGAAGGTCTAAGTGCCCTCAGGCAAATGTTTGATGGATCTTCGCTGTGCGAACACAACTGCTAAGCAGCGTAATCGATGCAGAATCCTGAAATGCGTTAACATAAGTTAACAACTATCAGCTCGGCATAAGTAGACTCGCTGACATTGCTGAAAATAAAAACTTTTAGGAGGCTTACTCCCTGTGAATAAGCGCTGGAGAAACGCAGGACTCTACGTATTATTAGTGGTTGTCGTCATCGCACTGGCCACCGCATTTTTTGAACAGCCTCGAATTGAAACTGAGGCATGGCGCTATAGCCGTTTTATCAATGAAGTTGAAAATGGCTCCATTGAGAAGGTCTATATTAGTGCCGATCGCGCTCAGGCCAAGTTTCCTGACCCAACCGGTGAAGAGCGCCGGATTGTCGTAAACTTACCCAGCGACCCTGGTTTGGTCGATATTCTGACGGATAACTCTGTCGATATCGAAGTTCAGCGACAGGCCGAAGAAAATCGGTTGTTGCAGGTCTTGAGCACGCTGCTCATTCCCGTACTGCTACTGGTTGTACTGTTCTTTGTCCTACGGCGGGCTCAGAATGGACCCGGCAGTCAGGCCATGAACTTTGGTAAGTCAAAGGCTCGTGTGCAAATGGAGCCCCAGACCCAAGTCACCTTTGGCGACGTAGCTGGTATCGATCAGGCCAAATTGGAGCTGACCGAGGTTGTTGATTTTCTCAAGAATGCCGACCGGTTTACTGCCGTTGGCGCCAAGATTCCCAAGGGTGTGCTGCTTGTCG
>NZ_JADEXP010000621.1 GCF_015207065.1 Leptolyngbya cf. ectocarpi LEGE 11479
CAGCAATTCCAAATTCAAACGGCATCAATTTATACAGAAATAAAGGACATAAGGTTAATGAAGATAGAAACGACCCTGTTGATGTGAGTTCCGGTTATGGTCCCTATTTCTCTGAGTTTCGGTGTGCTTCTGGGCTATTTAACGACGGCCATTAGCGAACTCAGGGAGCCCCGTAAACCGAGTAATGGCACAACCTATACGCTCAAGGATATTGTGCTGGGGGCATTTTCAGCATTTTTCATGCAGAGTGAATCGTTTCTGGACTATCAGCGCTATCTCAATAGTCGTGAAGGTCGCGATAATGCCCAGAGTCTATTTGGCCTTGAGCAGATACCGAGTGTTGAACAGTTGCGTAATGTTCTGGACCTCATCTCGCCAGCACCGCTATTTGACGTGTTTGAGAGGGTCTACCAAACCCTATTACACCAAGGGTATCTAAGCGGATATCAAAGTATTGGAGGGACATTACTGGTGGCCCTGGATGGCACAACCTACCATAGTTCACGTACCATTCACTGCCCTTGTTGTTCGACTAAAACCTCCAAGTCAGGCATCACCACGTATTTCCATCAGGCCCTCTTACCGGTGATTGTCTCACCGCATCAGTCGTCGGTGATTTCCTTGCCACCCGCTTTCATTACGCCCCAAGATGGTCATGACAAACAAGATTGTGAGCAAAGCGCAGCTAAACGCTGGTTAAGTGAGTACAGTCAGCTGTTCGAAAAGCAAGGCATTACCCTGTTGGGGGATGATTTATACAGTTGTCAACCGATGTGTGAGGTGTGTTTGGAGTATGATTACCACTTCATCTTTGTGTGTTTGCCAGAATCTCACCGTGTGCTATATGACTGGGTTGAGTTCCAGACAACCAAAGGTGGAGTGACGACGCTTACCCAACGAAAGCAGACCAAACAAGGCTATGAACAGTGGCAGTATCGGTATCTTAACGACGTTCCTTTACGTGCCGAAGACCCGAGTTTGTCGGTTAACTGGTGTGAGATAACAGTGACCCGAGAGTCTGACGGACGTCAGCTTTATCACAACAGCTGGATTACCCATCATCACTTAACTGACGAGAGTGTTGTTGAGGTCGCACTGGCAGGTCGTGCTCGTTGGAAAACCGAAAATGAAAATCACAATGTCCTCAAAACTAGGGGATATCATCTAGAGCATAACTTCGGTCATGGACAGCAAGGGTTGGCATCAACGTTATTAACGTTGAATCTGCTTGCATTTCTATTTCATACCGTTCTCGATTTAGTCGATGAACGCTATCAACGACTTAGACAACAGGTGGGAACTCGAAAGGGCTTTTTTCGTGACATGCTAGCGCTCACGAAATACACCTGGTTTGAAAGCTGGGAGGCATTGATAGAGTTTATGTTGGATGAGGATAGTCCCAAACCTCGAAAAACACGAAAGGCACGAAAGGCACGAACCAATACCTCCTAAAACGTTGTTAGTGTTCTGATGGAACTATGGCTAGGGCATTACAATGTCCTAATCTTGGAATTTGGAATTGCTG
>NZ_JADEXP010000076.1 GCF_015207065.1 Leptolyngbya cf. ectocarpi LEGE 11479
CCCCAATTAACCGCCTCCTGAATCGCGTCATCAAACTGGTCAAAATCATAATCCTGAAACGGGGCCAGCTTTTTCAGCTCCTTAGCATACTCACCAATCAAACTCTGCCAAATAAACCCATTAAACGGAGCCAAACACACCAATAGCTTCTGCGCCTCCGGCGACAAACTACTATGGGAATACTCCACACATTTCAAAATATTATTCGTCCGCTCCTCCCCACCCACATTCAAATCCACATCCGCCGCCTGCAGCCCCGCCAATACCTCCTCCGGCGTCTGCCGCGCCAGGTTCCCCAGCACCACCTCCATCGCTAGTGGGTACCCCGCCAACAGTTTCATCAACCGCTTAAACCCAGCATCCACGCGCAGGGCCGCAATTTTCTTTGGATCCTTCACCTGGGCCGTCAGCACCTTCTCCGCTAGCACCGACCGCGACTCCGGGTCCAGCCCTGTTAGGGCATACACATTCGTCTTGCCATCCTTGGTAAATGCCGGAACCAGCCATTCCTCGCCGCTGCGCGAACCCAACAGCACTTTTGTTTTACCACCCCGCAGCAATCCCAAAAACTCTTTAATCTGGTTCCGCTCCGCTTCCGGCAACGTATTCTGAATCGCCAACGCCTGCCCCGTCACCGACTCCAGATTATCTAGCACTAGCCCATAGGAGTTCGCCCGCAACCGCTCGGCCACATCCTCCATCTGCGCTTCCAGAGGCATAGCCTCAAACCCAGCAAAATCATACTGATCGGGATACAGCCCTTTGCCAACTACCCGCAAAATCTGCTGCAGCGTGTGGGCCATCTCGTCATAGCCAAAGTAAAAAATCTCATCCACAAAGCCTGTCGTCTGCCACCATTCCCGCAGATAGTTCAGCAGCGTCGTTTTGCCCGTGCCCCCCATGCCCCGCAACAACACAATATTGTGCTGCAACAGCGCCTTTTCAATTTTAAGAATCTCTAAATCTCGACCAATAAACCCATAGGTGGGCTGCTCAAACCGATACCGCTGCCGCCGCTGCATCAGGTACTCCGCCCGTTCGCGCGGCTCCATGTCCCGTAGCTTTAAGTCCACCTCCCGGTTTGCGTACACCACCGGCAGCAGCCAGTCCTCTAGCTCCACGATCTGGTTAAAATACACCCGCCGATTTTTGCGGTTATACAGCTCCTTGCGTCCCAGCCGAATCGCCTCGGGAATGCCCTTCTGGGCAAACAGCTGACCATAGAGTTTCTCCATCATCAGCGCCGCCGCCGACACCGTCACAGAGTAGCCCATGGCCACCACCATCTGCACCCCCGCCGTCATCAGCCGACTGCCCAGACTGGTCTCCACCGCACTTGTTTCTTCACTCTCCCCTTCTTCCTCAAGGGGAATCGTAGGAGATCCTGCCCGCACCTGCTTACCCGACTGGCACGCATTCAAAATACACACCGGAATGCCCTTATTGATCAGCAGCTCCGCCAGTTCCCCAGCCTCCACCGGGTCCGCCTGGCCCTTGGTCTCACCTTCCAAAAACAAAAACGCCTTCACCCCATCATAGGGCTGCATATTTGGCCGACCATACCGGGTCTGATAGGTATAGCGATCTTGCTCGCCCCCGGCCTGAAACTGATCGTAGGTCATCAACCCACCATGCACGTCAAAATGCACAATGTGGTAATACCCTTCTTTATCTTCTAAATGTTCTGACAGGGCCTGATAGCTGCCCGGTCGCAACAGTTCCACATTGACCCGCAGCTGCGCCTGCTGAATCGCCTCAATCAGCGGTCTGGAAATAGTGCGATAGCCCACATCTGATTCTTCATCCGGTCGAGCCGTCACCACCAGTAAGTTAATCGTGGCTGAGGGCTGTAGCACATCGGCCATATCCTTCTCAGCCAGGCGCTTGCGGGTGACCACACAGTCAACGGCAAATGCCCTAGGCTGGTCCGGATCTTTTAGAGCCTCCCAGTGCAGCGACTGAAACTCTGGAGACTCTCCTAAAATTTCAATTTGTAAATTGCTTAGCCCCTGCTGGCAGGCCCGTTCATAGGCACTGTAGGCTTTGTGATTTGAAAATACTTGCTCAAACAGCTCGTGGCCATAGGTCTCAATACTAGCTGCCGCCCGCTGAGCCTTTACTTTTTGATCAAACGGAAACGTGATCCATTTTTCAAAGTAAAACTCCAGCTCCTGTTCCTGCTTGGCATCAAAGGGATTGCTAATCGTAATATCGTATTCTGTCTGATTATTGATACTTACTGCGGCGTCAAAACCAGCAGCTGTTTTTCCCCGTTCGCGAATGGTTAGCGTAGGCATAGGAACGATTTTGCAGTAGGAACGCCAAATTCGCCTCCATGCTAGCTCAGACACCCAAAGGGCAACCATCGCCATTAGGACGAATCAGTTCCTATTGATACAAGCCTATTCACCCAAACCACGGACAAAATTGACCATAATCCTAAGGACCAAGGCAGTAATAAAATCCATACTCCTCAACACCAGTATTAGAGGACTGAGCGGAGTCGAAGTCCGGCCAAACTGGATTTTATTTAATTGCCTTTCCTAAGCGACTTTTGCAAATGAATCATCTCCAGTTCCATCTGCCATAATTTGGGTAGACTGACTCGGAGGATTATTCTATGGACGCACCTTCCGACGTGGTTCTAACCACACTAACCGTCACTAACCGCATTGATGAAGCAAAGGCTAAACAGGGATTAATTTCCAAGGAGCAAGTGCGCTCTATCACACTAAACGATGTGCTAGTAGATACCGGTGCAACAACCCTGTGCCTGCCTCAGGATGCCATTGCAAAACTTGGCCTGGATTTATTAAAAGAAGTCACTGTTACCACGGCAACCGGCCTAAGCTCAGCGCGAATTTTTCAGGATGCCAAAATTTCATTGTGTGGACGCCAAGGCACATTCGAATGTTTGGAGTTACCTGGAGGACGTGATCCATTGATTGGGGTTATTCCTTTAGAAGCCCTAGGTCTGGAGTTAGATTTACAAAAACAAACACTGAAAGTATTGCCGTCGGAGTCCTGGGATACTTATCTGACGATTCTATAAAAATATACGATGCGTTGGAATTCAGAGATACTAACGCTATTCAATCTCCCACGTTTCCAGAACTAACCCAAAAAGTCGCAGAAATTCTATACGTTAGAAGGGGCCAATAGGCTCTGTCCAGCAGATCTAGAAGAACCATCGGAGTAGTTTTTGAGGCGACGTTGATACTTGCAACCCTACAGCTCGGATGTCTCAGCTACCAAATCTTTGCCATCTTTAAGACAAACATCGGCATTTCTGGTTCACAGCTGACAGACTCAGGTTTATCTAAAATTTCTGGTGAGCTATGGGGTCGATAAATATGAACTTGAAAATTCTTTCGGTCAATCAACAATCCCAGCCGTATACCATTAGCCATATACTCTTCCATCTTTGTCTGGAGACTTGTTAATGTATCGCTACTCGATCGTAGTTCTACAACAAAATCGGGTGCAATGGGAGCAAAAGAAGCCTGCTGCTCAGGTGTTAAAGCATTCCAACGGTCAGAAGAGATCCATGCTGCATCGGGAGAGCGCGTTGCGCTATTGGGCAGCGTAAAGCCTGAACTAGAATCAAATGCCTCACCAGTGCCATCTGTTTCAGCCCAAATATAAAGCTGCCCAAAAACTCTGCCGTTACGATTTCCAGTATCTGCAAAAGCCGGGGGCATAACTATGATTTCTCCGCTGGCATTTCGCTCGATCCGCAGATCAGGATTCGTGCGACAAAACTCATAAAATTGCTGATCGCTCATCGTCATAGCTGTGAGCGATGAAAGATCAATCGGCAACGACATCTCTATGGATTTGACCAACAGGCTAGTCATCGGTAACCTGGCTCCATCCAGGAAAGTCTGGGCTCATTATAGCGAAGAGCCCATGGGCATGAATTTATTCGGTCGCCCCGTACAATAAATACAGTAGAGTGGGGACGAAGCAACCATGTCGGCAAAACGCTATGCCATCATTGGTACGGGCGCAATTGGTGGTTACTACGGAGCACGGTTACAGCAGAGCGGCTGTGATGTTCATTTTCTGTTGCGTAGCGACTATGATTATGTGAACAAAAATGGCTTGGTAGTAGAGTCTGTCGATGGTGATATTAAGCTGTCTCAAGTAAACGCCTATAACAACCCAGCCGCAATGCCGCCCATGGATGTTGTTGTTATCGCCTTAAAGACAATACAGAATCATGATCTCAAGAGACTTCTGCCACCACTCAATGACGATGCGGTGGTGCTCCTATTACAAAACGGTCTGGATATTGAAGCAGAAATCGCTCAGCTGGTGTCGCCAGAAAACATTATGGGCGGTCTGTGTTTTGTCTGCTCTAACAAAGTTGGGCCTGGACATATCCGTCATCTCGACTACGGCAAAATTCAGCTGGGGGCCTATAGCGCTACTAATCAACCGCGATCGCTAACTGCTGTCATGATGGAAATCGCCGCAGACCTGCGTGCAGCCAATATTCCCATCGATGTCACTGAGGATCTGTTTATGGCTCGCTGGCGCAAGCTGGTGTGGAATGTGCCCTATAACGGTCTATCGGTGGTGCTAGATGCGACCACTGAGGAGCTGATGGCGGATTCCGAGGTCAAAGCACAGATCTCGACTCTGATGACTGAGGTGATTACCACGGCTAACGCTTGGGCCGATCACCTTTCCAAAGACAATGGTTCAATGCGTCAGATTCCGCTCACTTGGGTAACCAGCATGTTGGATGCGACCACTCGCATGAAACCCTACCGAACTAGCATGAAAATTGATTTTGATGAAGGTCGACCTTTGGAGGTGGAGGCGATTTTGGGTAAGCCAGTGAGGGCGGCTGCCAAGCTAGGGGTGGCGGTACCGGAGATGGAAAAGCTATATGGGCAGGTAAAAGCGCTTTCTAAGAGCAGTTAGTGATGTACTTAGACGCAGCGCTTTACATAGGTTTACACTAGGAGATATACCTGAAAATCTGAGATTGCTCGATGCCCGCAGTTATCAAACGTTTATCTCAAGACCTGTTTGACAGTGTTTCGCAGGAAGCTTCGGCATTGCCTCGCTTGCGAAAAAATCATAATTTTCATCAGCTACCGGACAGGGTGCAGCGATTTATCAATGTGCTCCAGCCAGGCACCTATGTGCGTCCTCACCGCCATCTGCGAGGTCAAGAGAGCAACGGGTTTGAACTCTTTTTAGTGCTCCAGGGTGAAATCGGCTTTTTGGTCTTAGACAACCAAGGTCAGGTGATTCAGACTGAACGGCTCTGCTCCCAGGGACCCACCTACGGTCTAGAACTGGAAGAAGGCCAGTATCACACCTTAATTGCCCTGGCTCCGGATACGGTGATGTTTGAAATCAAAGAAGGTCCCTACGTTCCATCAGCGGATAAGGACTTTATGGCTCAGTTTCCAGCGGAGGGGACAACGGCTGCTGCTCAGCAGGTGAAGGCTTGGTCTCACCTGTTTGCTTAAGTCTGGGCATTTTGCCATGCATTCTGTATCGGGTTAACCATTTTGGGTGCTGGGGCTGTGCATCGCCCGCTGTTTTGTAGTTGCTGTGTACTTATAGATACGTTTATTTTGAATCATCTATTGACTGATATCGACCATGGTTTTGAGCTGTGGGTAACTCTGCTGGAACGTACCCTGTTTTTTAAGCTATGGGGGATGCCGCTCATTGTGCTGTGGCTGCTGGGGGGCTCGGTGTATCTCACCCTGCGCATGGGGTTTATCAATGTGCGCGGTCTGGGTCATAGCGTTGCCGTGTTGAGCGGTCGCTATGATGACCCGGGCGAAGTGGGCGAGGTGAGCCACTTTCAGGCGGTGGCGACGGCGATGTCGGCGACGGTGGGGTTGGGAAATATTGCCGGAGTTGCGATCGCACTGCAACTCGGCGGCCCAGGTGCAGTCCTATGGATGACCGTAGCCGGGCTGCTCGGCATGAGCGCCAAATTTACCGAATGTACCCTGGCCCAGCAGTACCGTATCGTCAGCGACGGTCAGGTGCTGGGCGGCCCCATGTACTATCTGAGTCAGGGATTAGCCGAACGGGGGCTAAAGCCCATGGGCCAACTGCTAGCGGTTACCTTTGCGCTGCTTTGCATGGTCGGAGCCATGGGCGGCGGCAACATGTTTCAGGCCAACCAGTCGAGCCTGGCTGTGGCCTCCCTGGGGGAGCAGCTGCACTGGGCCTGGCTCAGCGACCCAAAACTCTATGGTTTAGTCCTAGCCGTCGCCGTCGCCGCTGTGATCATCGGCGGACTGCAGCGCATTGCTCAGGTGGCCTCGGCCATCGTGCCCACCATGGTGGGTCTGTACCTCGCGGCGGCGCTGTGGATCGTGTTTCACCATCTGGGCGATGTACCCGCCGCCATGGGGCAGATCTGGCATTCGGCCTGGCATCCCGTCGCCATCGAGGGCGGCATCGTTGGCGTTATGGTCCAGGGACTGCAGCGGGGTGTGTTCTCCAACGGGGCTGGCACCGGAGCTGCCGCCATCGCCCATGCCACCACCAAAAACCCTGAACCGGTTCGAGAAGGCATTGTTGCCCTGATTGAACCTCTGATCGACACGGTACTTATTTGTAATCTAACGGCTCTGGTCTGTTTACTGACAGGGGTGTACCGAGCAGACAGTGATCTCAGTGGTATTGAACTGACCACCGCTGCCTTTACTGCCGAAATCCCAATGATGACCTGGGGGCTGGCGATCATTGTCTGTCTCTTTAGCTTTTCGACAATTATTTCGTGCTTTTACTATGGTGAAGCCTGCTGGCGCTATCTGCTGGGTGAACGGGGACTGCTGGCCTATAAGTTGGTCTATATTTTGGGCAGCTTTGGGGGCACCATTATCAGTCTGGATACCGTCATCCGCTTTAGCGACATCATGATTTTTGCCCTTGGCATTCCCAATATGATTGGTCTACTGCTGCTGTCAAACCAGGTCGCCCAAAGCTTAAACACCTATTGGCATGCTGAACATACCCACGACGGGCTTTCAACATCCCGTCGGTCGCTGCCGTAGACAAACTTTTGATTCCATCTCTAAACCAAAGCAACACTTTCTGAAAATCGGTGTAATCTATAGGCACCTTTGGGGCGGTGGGGCAATGGCTTTATAAACAAGGCCACTGTGACCGATATCGTCGTACACCTGTAGAGCCGTGGATAGGTCAGACAATGAGTAACGATGTGCTAATTTTGACCATCTACTTCTTGGTGGTGATTTATGTGCTCTACCAAATGGCACTCGCTATTGAAAGCAACCTTGAGGATAAAGTCAAAGTCGATCTTGACCGTGATGCGCTGGCCAATGAAGTCAACAGACAGCTTACGCGGCAAACCCATCTTAAAAAGGCTACCGCTAGCGTTGAACAGCTTGAATTCAAAGGGATCAAACTGCCTCCATTTTTAGCGATTCAGGTGCCCGCTCAGGCTGATTCTCAAAGTCTGCGCCAGATTAGGGTAACGGTAACCCCCATGGGGAAAATGAGCCGCAACACGTCCCATAAGAGCCTCAAAATAGAGGTCCATAATTTGACCGCAGATGCTCAGGTCTATGTTGACTGGGACAAGAGTTCAATCGCTACTAATAATTCAATGCAGCGAGCTGTGCGCACAGGCATTCCCATGGGTAGCGATTTGTCTCGAGGGCAAATCCTTAGTGTTGTCAACCCAGGCGATCGATTCAACACCGAAGTTACCGGGGAAAACTGCCTGAGCCTGAATGCTGACAGCCGTACCCTGGAGGCTCAAAAACCGTTGATTGACATGGAGGGCGTGATTACTAAGTTGTCAGATCCCCTCAATCGAGTAGACAGCTTTGACGATGAAGAGCTAGCAATTGTTGCCTACAGTCTGCGGCTCATGGTGGGGGTGCGCTACATTACAGAGCGGCGAACTAACTATACGGCCTATCTATTGCTGCCCTTTGATTTTGTGGCGGTCTTGCTACCTGACGAGATTGCCTTTCCCCCTCTACGTTGGTTGCTCAACCGTCCCCGTCCTGAGAATGCCCGAGATGCACTAACGACGCTACTTTTGGGTCGTCCGTCCAAGCGGTAGTCAGCGGTGGGCAAGGCGGAGTTTTCTGTAGACAGCCCGTATAGATTTCTAAGATGGCTGCTGGAGTTATGGTGCTGTCAGACTTATGTAACGAAAATCTTAAGCCTGGCAGTGCCAGGTATGATAGCTAGTCCAAAAACATTGATAAACGACTGAAACCTTTTACCTAAAGGCTTTTTGCCGTACCTGGGCAATGCTCTGTGGAACTTTCTGCGGCCTCAAATATTCAAACTCAATAAGGTTTGTAGCTGTCTAGATTGCGAAATATAAAACAAATCTAAAGATCTTGAGGTAATATTAAAAAGAATAGTTCTGAGTTTACCTATCTCGTCAGGCTCTGTTGGTGGCTTGGCAGAGTTTTGTCCCATCGACTAATGTTGAGAGCTTTCGAAAATTCATTTGTATCTCAATTTTCATCTCAATTGAGACACTGAGGGTCATGTGACTCTCTTGGTTCTTGACATATCTGACGTTGTCAGGAGCTAGCCGACTGGCTAGCTTCCTAAACTGTCACGGCCACACAAAAGAATTCTCCAAATCTCTCTTCCATCTATCATTTCAGTAGAGGATTCTTTCTGCGATGTTAAGTGACAACACAGCTATCTTTAACGATCTGTCTCGCCAGGCCATGGGGCAAGAGCAAGGTAGAGTATCTGTTTTTATTGATGCTGCCCATGTTTTCTATGCGGCCTCAACCCTAGGAATTGAGATTGATTACAGTAAATTGGTGGCTCAGTTAGTACGGCGTGGTCGGCTGCTGCGGGCGTATTTTTATACCGGTGTAGACTCTAAAAATACTAAGCAGCAAGGGTTTCTGCTGTGGATGAAACGTAATGGTTATCGGGTTATTACTAAGGAGATTGCCAACAAAGAAAGTGCTGACGCTACTCAACGGTCGATTGATTTCTGTGTGGAAATTACGACGGATATGATCGAACAGTCGGCTTTTTGTGACACTGTGATTCTGGTTACGGGAGATGGTCGCTTTTCTCGGCTCCTCAATCATTTTGCCCACTCCCGCACCCGCACTGAGCTGGTAAGTCTACAGTCCATTACCAGCGAGCGATTGCTCAGTGAAGCTGACAGTGCTACCGATTTTGTTGAGATTCAAGATGCGATCGCAAAGCGCCACATTTCCCATAAGCGAGCCAGGTTCAACGTAGCTTAGAGCTTTGCCTTCAGCAGGTTGGGTCTCCTACTAGGCAGTTAGAGTTTATCTACCCGTTAGAAAACTCTAATGGCCGTTTCGTTTAGCAGTTTCATGCTTTATAAAAATGATTTCTTTTGATAGCGAGCATCTCCGTTTGATCTGGAGCATGGTAGAAACCCATAGCCGGATGCTAGCGAGTCTAAATGACGAGGCGATTTGTTTTTGGCTGCTAAAGAAACTTAAGGACACCATCTATCTGAGCCCTGACGAAATGGGCGAGCTAAAAGCTTATATTTTGAGCCGCAGACATTTAATTCGTGATATTACCAACTCCCAGAGTTATTCTGACAATTACAGCTCAGCACAGCTATCCAACAATACCTATCACGGCAAAGGTGTAGAGCTTCCATACGATGAAGCAGTATAGCCCCATGGGCAATAAAACAAGGCTAGCTAAGAAAATCAAGGTAGCCCTAACCGGCCAGTGACGCTGAGACACCATTATTTTTGTTTTCCAAATGTCAATAGGATTCCTGGACCTCAACAAATAGCCCGATACGCTACCTGCTGGAAATGAAATGTGCAGAACTCATTAAGGAAAAATGCTAGTTCGAGCATACTCAGGCTCGATATTGCTAGCTGTCAAACACTTTGCCTAACGTTTAGGACCAAACACCTTAGTCAAAGATTTGTTCATATTTATACCGGACATTCATGACAATGTTAAGAGAATTTCGGTTTCTCTTAATTCTCTGTAATACTTGTGGCAATAGAAAAATATACTAAGTCGTACAACCCGCTCTGACCTTCTTCAACATCCCTTCCAGCATGAGACAGTCTGATTTCCTACATAATGCAGGTATTAGTGCAGGTAGGCTCCAGCAAAACCATGATTTCTTCCCTGTCCATCTGATTGGATTGACGCAGCCCCATGGAGTATTGTTAGCATTAGAGGGGGAAAACTTTACCATCACCCAGGTCAGTGACAACACGACGACCCATTTGGGCATTACTCCTCAATCACTGCTGGGGCAGCCCCTACTAGAATTGCTTGGGTCGACGACATATCCCAAACCACTACATCATTATCTAGAGACCTGCACTGAGCATGCCAGCTATGTGCAGGTCTCTATTTGTACACCGAACGGGAGCAAGGACTTTGATGGGTTAGTCCATCGAGGCAAAGGCTCGATCGTTTTGGAGCTAGAGCCGATCGGTTCACAGACGAGCTTACAGACAGCGGCTGGCCTGATGTCTTTGCAAACCATGGTGCAACAGGCTATCAGGCGCTTACGCAGCATAGACGATGCCACAGAATTCTTGCAGGCAGCCGTTACAGAAATACAGGCGCTCACTGGCTATGACCGGGTTATGGTCTATCAGTTTGACGAAGATCAGGCTGGCTCTGTTGTTGCTGAAGTCAAGCCATCTGGAGATGTGGCGTATTTAGGGCTGCATTATCCAGCCACGGATATTCCTGCTCTGGTGCGGCAGCTCTATCAGCGGGGCCTCAGGCGATATATTCCAGATTTAACGGCGGCCCCCGTTGCCCTGGTAAACGCAGCGGATGCATCCAAAACACCCTTGGATTTGAGTTATGCCATTCTTCGGGGCGTCGATCCGTGCTGCATCGACTATCACCAGAATATGAATGTCACCGGCCTGATGGTGATTGCTTTAGTGAGAGACAATCAGCTCTGGGGATTACTGGCCTGCCATCACCGGAGCGCAAAATTTTTACCCTATTCTGTGCGCTCGGCCTGTGAAGTATTGGCTCAGCTGATTGCCGCTGAGCTGGCCAGCAAAGTTGATAAAACCGAACTGAGCTATCTAAACCATCTGCAAACAATTCAGACAGATTTTGTCGCTTCGATCGCCACGGCTGAGAACTTCAAACAGGCCCTGATTCATCCAGAGCCAAGGTTGTTGGATATGGTCAACGCGCAAGGAGCGGCTGTCTGTCTGGATCAAGATATTACCCTGATTGGTCAGACACCTCCTTTGGACATTGTGCAAGATTTGATTTCCTGGTCGATGGAAGAACTATCTACAGAGCTTTTTCATACCAACTGTCTATTGCAGGACTACCCAGCCATTGCCGACTTTAAGGCTGTTGCCAGCGGTTTAGTGGTGTTAAAAATCTCTCAGCTGCGCCGTTATCTTATTCTTTGGTTTCGCCCTGAGGTGCTACAAATCATTAACTGGGCAGGTAATCCTAACGAGTCTATCCATGGGGCTGATGCTGACAATATAGTCCTTTGCCCCCGCACATCATTTCGGCAATGGCAGGAGACTGTCCGAGCCACGGCCTTACCCTGGCAGCCCGTGGAACTCACCAATGCTATCGCCCTCAAAAATGCCATTGTCGGCATTGTGCTTAACAAAGCGGATGAACTAGCCCAAATCAATCGTGAACTCGAGCGTAGCAATCGAGAACTGGACTCGTTTGCCTATGCGGCCTCCCATGATCTTAAAGAACCCTTAAGGGGGATCACCAACTTTTCTAATATTCTTTTGAAACGCCACAGTCATGACTTAGACCAAGTGGCTGTAAAACGGCTGAAAACCTTGGTTAAGCTGGCCGAGCGGATGGATGGATTGATTGATGCTCTGCTCAGATTCTCTCGCTTGAGCCAAGACAAGTTGCAATATCAGGCCACGGATCTCAACGTTCTCGTGTCAAGCCTTATTGAGGACTTAAGTACGACACGTAGCGAGGAGCAACTGCCCCTCCAGATTGTGATACCAAAGCCATTACCGGTGGTAAGTGCTGATCCGGACCTAGTTAGGGAAGTTTTTAGCAATCTCCTGAGCAATGCTCTTAAATATACCCATGCTCCCCAGCCTAAAATTGAAGTGGGTTACCTAACCGCTGACGAACGACCGAGAGAAGACCGAGTGAATTCACCTGACACCTGCATTCTCTACGTTAAGGATGACGGTATTGGCATCCATGAACGCCATTTTCAAAATATCTTTCGCCTTTTTAAACGTTTGCACGAACGAGATTGTTATGGCGGTGGCACAGGGGTGGGTCTAACCATTGCTATGAAAATCATTGAACGCCATGGTGGGCGCATATGGGTAGAGTCCAAACAAAATGAGGGAACTACGTTTTACTTCGTCCTAAGCCATTACAAACAGGCACAGGCAGTTGTCCCATAAACTCATGCTGACAGAGTGGGGCCATTTGTGAAGTGCGGCCACCAGCAAATTAGGTTCCCTAGCCAATATCTCTTATTCTCTATGGAGATTTCTCTATGGAGATTTTCTACGGAGAGATGGTGCCTATGAATCTAATTGGGGCTATGCAATCAGGACATCTAGAATTAAGTGACGCTTAGCCCTTAGATAAGCGACTAAGTCGGTCTGTTCGTTGGCAGTTAGACAGAGGTTGTCGTTGACATAGGTGCTTAACTGGCTGATAAATACAGCTTCAGACGCGTTTGAAAGGCTGTCTGGCGAAGCCTGTAAAATCAATGACCAGAATGCTCTGAGTTTGCTAGCGTTCATGCCACATTACCTGTCAATAAAGGGGTCTGGTTCCTATAGCAGATTACCGATTTTTAATCCTATATGCTGCTTTAAATCAACGTCTTATATTTGATGTCATGCTTAACTTAAGCTTTTCTAAAGAAATGGGCAAGTGAACTTAATAGAGCTTAAGCTGCCAGACCGATGGTGCTGTTGGCAGCTTGGATAAAGCTTTATCCATCTGTCTTAGCCTGAGATCGCATAGGTTATATCATCACTATCCGGTGACACTAACAGCATTCCCTACGCATCAAAGTAATTGATATTTTTCACAGATCCAAACTGTATGCCATTGCCAAACTCTCTAAGGTCAATGTTTGGAGGCGTCAGGTCTCAATTCCAAAAGGAGGCGACATTACTGTGACTAAACCGTGACTAATTAACTGAGTAAAAGAAGGCGACATCGTTTACTCAGTCAGGGATAAATTTTTTTGTGTTAGTATGTAAAGAAAAATAAACTCTGATAAAAAATTAATCTTTTCTTAAGCTTATGCGCAGAAACAGTAAAACTCCTTTGCTAGTCGTTGAAGATAGCGATGAGGATTTTGAAGTCCTCCAGATTTTTATGGAGGATATGGCCGTTGTCAATCCCATTTATCGCTGTACGACCGGGGATAAGGCCCTAGATTTTTTGTATCGCAATCAGGGTGGAGAAAATGCTCAAGATACGACGCGCCCATCCATGATTTTATTGGATTTAAATCTGCCTGGAACCGATGGTAGAGAAGTATTAGAGCGGCTGAAGCAAGACGATGAGTTTCGCGAAATTCCTATCGTTATCTTCACCACAAATTCTGACCCTAGAGATATCAAGCTCTGCTATAGAAAAGGCGCTAATGGCTATCTGATAAAACCAGTGGGCACAGAGAGATTTGAAAAGGCAATTCAGGCGTTTGTAGACTACTGGCTGCATACTAATACATTGCCTGATTGGGTTGAGTTGACAGGGGTGAGTTAGGGTCGAGAACAAGGCTGGAGCACCCTAATAAAAAATCCTGTCAAGAGGGGCCGTAAGCTCTTTAAATTTTATATTTTATTAACAATTAAAAAAATGATGTCACCCTAGTAGAGACGATAATCTGTCCCTTTCTATGACGGCGGCCCATACGTTATTGATTGTTGATGATTGCGCAGAGGATCGAGAAGTCTATCGCGAGTACCTTTCTGAGGATCCTCATAATACCTACGAATTTTGCGAGGCGAGTCTGGCTGAGGTCGGTCTGGATCTCTTTTTGGAGCAGTCGTTTGATGTGGTGCTGCTTGATTTTTATATGCCCGATATGACGGGACTGGAGTTCTTGGGGCAGCTGCAGGAGCGTCAGCATGGGGTGCCCTGTCCCATTATTATGCTGACGGGGCAGGGCAGTGAGGAGCTGGCGGTGCGGGCCATGAAGCATGGGGTGCAGGATTATCTGGGGAAGCAACATCTACAGCCAGAGGTTTTACAGCGCACCGTTAGAAGCGTTATTCAGCAGTCCCATCTCCATGTCGCCTTACGCAAAACCCGAGAGCAGCAGCGGTTAATTGCGACTACGGCACTGCGTATTCGCCAGTCTCTAGATCTAAGTCAGATTCTGGATACGGCTGTGGCGGAGGTGCAACAGCTGCTGGAATGCGACCATGTGGCGGTTTATCAATGTGGTGCTCAGCAAACGTTTCAACTCATCGCGGAGCTGGGGACCCGCTGTGGTCAGATGACGTCGAATACCGATAGTGCTGAGGAGCGGTCTTCTGCGGATATCTGTGGTGCAGGGTTTGAGGGGGCTTTAGCGAGTAGCGATGCTCAAGAGCTGAGTGTCCCCATCGATATCCATACGCCTTCATCGCTCCAGAGTCAGACTTGGGGCTATCTGGTGGCGCATCAGTGTTCTAAGGTCACGGACTGGCAACCTGAAGAGCGGGGTCTGTTTAATGAGTTGGCGGTGCAGCTTGCGATCGCAATTCAGCAAGCTGAACTTTTGACCCAAACTCAAGCTGCCTTAGAAAAAGCTCAGGAACTAAACCATTTCAAATCCCAGATTTTAGCCACCATTTCCCACGAATACCGGTCCCCACTCTCCGTCATTCTGGGGGCGGCATCCACCCTCAATCGCCATGGTCAGAGTCTGGAGCCATCAAAACAGGCTCGTTTCTTGACCATGATTCAGGAAAAGGCCAGACACATGACTCGGCTAGTGGATAATATGCTGGTTATGCATCAATGTGAGTTAGATCAGGCCCGATTTGAGCCAGCCCCCATGAACATTCTGCAATTTGTTGCGGATATTGTTGAAGAACATCGAGATACAGCTCCAGACCATGAGTTAGTTTTACAGATAACCGGTAAAACTAGTGGTTTCTGGGGCGATCAGGGAGTACTGCGGTTAGTCATTGATAATCTGTTATCAAATGCCGTTAAATTTTCTCCTGAAGGAGGACGCATTGACGTTCATCTGCTAGGAGAAGCAAAGACCATTACCCTTTCCATTAAGGATTTTGGCATCGGCATTCCCAGTCAGGAGCAGTGTGAGCTATTTCAATCTTTTCGACGTGCCAGTAATGCCAATCACATTCCAGGCATCGGTTTAGGGCTGTCAATTGTCAAAGCCTGCATTGACCTGCATGAGGGCACCCTAGACATAGAAAGTCAGGAAGGTGGTGGAACTACCGTATCTTTCCAGCTGCCCAAACATCCCCAGGCATCGCAGCATATTTATCAAGGGGATTTGCAGTAGTGTCACACGTGGCGGCGAATACAGGCCAGCAGCTGTTCAAATCGAAAAGGTTTGGAAACAAAGTCATCGGCACCGAGGGCAAGACTGAGATCGCGCTCCTCGGCGTTGTCAAGGGCCGTCACTACGATGACAGGTACGTCAGAAGCCTTGGCTCCAAGCTCCTTTAAAACAGCCCAGCCATCGACACCGGGTAAGCCTATATCTAGTAGCATCAGATCACATTGAGCCGCTAGATTAATGGCCTCATAGCCATTGGTAGCGATTTGAGTTGTGTAGCCAGCCTTGCGCAAACCTTTGGCGATAAATGTTGCGATTCGCGCTTCGTCTTCGGCGATGAGAATATTAACCACCAAAGTATTTCCAGATTTAACCAACAGCTTGTCAACGTCAACAGTGAATAAGATAATCTTTTCCGAAGACAATGTTCTTCATACAGGCTATTATTCCGCATCGGAAATAAGATAAGGATGAATCCATTATGAGAATCTTCTTATATTCTAGAGCGGCATGCGATATCCCATACCCCGCACTGTTTCAATTAGGTCGCTGCCCAATTTTTTACGCAGATAGCCGACATACACATCGACAACGTTGGACCCAGGAGAGTAATCATAGCCCCATACGCGGTCGAGCAGCTGCTCGCGGCTCAGCACCTGTCCTGGATGATTCATAAACGTCTCGGCTAGGGTAAACTCGCGCGCCGAGAGTTCGATCGCCTTTTCCCCCACATGGACCAGACGGGTCCGTAAATCTAATACGACATTTCGGTAGCTGAGCTTCCAGTCTTGGTTGTTGGCTGCCGTTGTCGTTGTGCGCAGCCGAGCCCGGATGCGGGCCAGCAGCTCTTCAAATCGAAAGGGTTTAGTGACATAGTCATCGGCCCCGAGTTCAAAGCCAGTTAGCTTATCTTTGATGTCATCTCGGGCGGTCAAAATCACAATGGGAATCTGGCAGCCCTGACCACGCAGGTCTTCTAGGACCGATAAACCGTCCTGTCCCGGCAGCCCCAGGTCGAGCACAATTAACTCATAGTCTTCCTCGAGGGCACGGGCCACCGCTTCGGGACCGGTAGTTGCGATTTCAACCGTAAATCCGTTGGCCTGCAGACCCTTATCTAAAAAAGCGGCCACTCGGGCCTCATCTTCAGCAATTAAAATCCGTTTCATTAACGACTCTCCTGATAGTCTGGCAAGGGTACCCACTGCTCAATCGGCAGACTGAGGGTAAAAACAGAGCCCACACCGGGCTGACTAGCTAGTTCAATTTTGCCCCCATGGGCCTCGGCAATTGCTCGCACAATGGCCAGCCCCAGCCCTGAGCCATCGGACTTTCGCTGGGTGTACTGCACCCGAGCAAAGCGGTCAAACACTCGCACCTGCTCAGATACGGGGATACCTTCTCCTGTATCTTGGACCCAAAATTCCACCTGACCCTCATGGTTACGACAACCCAGTTCAATTGTGTCGTCTATCTGGGTGTGCTGAGCCGCGTTATTAAGCAAGTTGAGTAAAGCTCCAGTCAGCCGCTGCGGATCGGCTACGATTTTTGCCCGAGTGTCTATCTGATATCGCCAGTTGCGGTCGGCCAGCGTCTGAGCTTTGGTAAACAGATCAGTACAAAAGTCAGCCACATCCACGGTTTCTAACCGTAAAAAGCCGGGATGCTCAGATTTCACAATCAAAATCAAATCGTTAACTAAGCGCCCCATCCGCTCCAACTCATCTAAGACCAGATCGACGGTTTCAGCTTGCTCAACCGGGTCATCCCCCATCAGCTCCAAATGTCCCTGCATAATCGTAATCGGGGTGCGCAATTCATGCCCAGCATCGTTAATAAAATTACGCTGGCTGTCAAACGCTCCCTGCAGGCGGTCCATCATGGCATTAAAGGTATTGGCCAGTTCTACCAGTTCGCCACTACCTTGAATTTCAATCCGACTATCTAAATCGGTTTCGTTGATCCGACGAGCGGTTGTTGCTAGAGCCTTAACTGGCTGCAGCAACCGCCCCGTCAAAAACCAGGCCACCCCAAAGGCGACAAGCAGCAGACCGCTGGCAACTTCAGCAAAAACATATAGACCGGCCAGTGCTTCCTGGCGTTCTCCAGCCGACAGGTGGGCAATAATAAACTGCCCTCGGGTTGTACCATCAACTACAAGCGTGTCAACGACATAAATGACTCTGCCTACGTTTGGGTCATTGGTACTTTGTTTTCCTTGCACATCGTCATCGAGCCTCTGCCAATAGCTATACAGCTCAGATCCTGGTTGAATGGCATCGGGGAGCGTTATTGGATTAGAGCGGTAAACCTCGCCGTCTAAAATAGCAATGAGAAAGTTATCGTCTTCTGGTAATTCACCCGTTACATAGTCATGAATCGCCGTCGCCAATGTCTCAAATGACGGGTCGTCAGACGCCAGCCACTCATTATAAACATCGTCAAATTCTGCCGCTTCTTCTAAGAGATCCTCATTGACACGAGCATCCACCGAGCGGAATAAAAGTGTTCGAAAGAGTGGTGTGGCCGAGGCCACAGCCGCTAACATCAAAGCTACGTAAATTGAGAAGATTTTTGTTCGTGCTTCTTTAAAGAAACCAACCTGGTTAGAACGATTCATTCTGTCAATGGAGGATCTGAAAGCCTAACTATAGGGTTTAAATATGAGGCATCGCCGAGCTTTGCGATAAATTGAAAACGATAGCTTTAGCAAGGCTTCATCTCCGTTAGCAACAACGTAGCTCGTTGTCTGGTTTATCCATGACATCCTTCAGAACTCTCTAAAAAATTAAAGGTTGCCCCCTGATAGGCTCTGTAACGCTGTGACATTTTAAGAACCGACTACTATTTTTAAAATTTATAATTAAACAAGATAGGAATGCATGAGAACTTTCTTATTTTACTGAGCGTGGTGGCAGATTTAAGGAGCCGTTAGCTAAGAAAGCTACCCAGGGGGTGATAAGAGCGAAAACCCTCTGTATAAAGGGGGTTTCACTCCAAGAGAGATTTTATGTTGAACGTTTCTCACCCTGCTCAATCAGCTTTTTAAAAATTGATCATCGTTATCGATATCAAATGATTTGGGCTGTTTTTTCTTTAGATTAGACCTTTTCTAAATTAGGTTTCATGAAAGTGCTCTAACCGTTACTTCATTCAGATTTTAATCACGCTGGCGATAGTAGTGACATCGGTTTTCGCACTACTGGAGAATAAAGCAATGCGTGTATCTGTCATTGGCACGGGCTATGTAGGTCTAGTGACCGGAGCTTGTTTAGCCCACATTGGTCATGAAGTGGTGTGTGTTGACAACAATGCAGAAAAAGTCGCGATGCTACAGACTGGCCACTCTCCTATTTATGAGCCTGGGCTAACGGACATTATGGGTTCAGATCAGCTATCGTTTACGACGGATTTAGCCGCTGGGGTCGAGCACGGTGAGATTCTGTTTATTGCTGTAGGGACACCGCCACTGCCCACGGGTGAGAGCGATACCCGCTATGTAGAAGCCGTAGCACGGGGCATTGGTCAGCACATTAACGGTGAGCGCAAAGTGATTGTCAACAAGTCTACGGTACCGGTGGGCTCCGGTGACTGGGTGCGGCGCTTAATTCTAGACGAGCTAGAGCAGCGCCATTGCCGAGCTAACTTTGCCGTGGTTAGCAATCCAGAGTTTTTACGAGAAGGGTCAGCCGTATACGATACCTTTAACCCGGACCGCATTGTCCTAGGAGGGCACTCGCTCAGGGCAATTGAGCGGATGCGACAGCTCTATGCGCCCATTATTCACCGACAGTTTGCGGAGGATCCGTCTCTGGCTGCTGTTCCTGTGGTGGTGACCGACCTGGCCTCTGCGGAGACGATTAAGTATGCTGCCAATGCATTTCTGGCGACAAAGATTAGCTTTATTAACGAGATTGCCAATATTTGCGATCGCATCGGTGCCGACGTCAATCAAGTTTCCCAGGGCATTGGTCTAGATAGCCGCATTGGCGAAAAATTCCTGCGGGCCGGTATTGGCTGGGGAGGCTCCTGTTTTCCCAAAGACGTGTCAGCTCTGATGCATATTGCCCAGGACTACGGCGTTCAAACCGCGCTTTTAGAGGCCACTATCGCCACCAACCAACGCCAGCGGCTGCAGGTAGTGCATCAGCTACAAAAGACGCTCAAAATTCTCAACGGTAAAACCATCGGGCTGTTGGGACTCACCTTTAAGCCCAACACCGATGACCTGCGGGATGCTCCTGCCCTTGAGATTATTGCTGAGCTACAGCGGCTGGGAACCAAGGTCAAAGCCTATGACCCCATTATTGAAAGCATTTCAGTCCCGGTCACCCTGGTGGATACCCCTACCACCCTGGCCTACGACTGTGACGCATTGGTGCTGGTGACCGACTGGGCCGAATTTCAAGACCTGGACTATGGCGACCTGGCCCGCCGGATGACCCATCCCATTTTTATCGATGGTCGCAACTGTCTTAGTCCTCAACGGATGCAGCAGGCCGGGTTTTACTACGAGGCCATTGGTCGCCCCAGTACCGGTCAGCTATTGTGGCCCGTTATAAGTCGTCAACCGGTCGCCGCCTAGAACCAAAAGCCATCCTCAGGAGATCCTGCCATGAAACTAATGGTCTATTCCCACGATGCTTTTGGACTGGGCAACATTCGCCGGATGCTCACTATTTGCGAGTATTTGCTGCGGACACTGCCCAATATTTCTATTCTGGTAGTGTCGGGTTCCCCCGCCCTACATACGCTCAAACTGCCTGAGGGACTAGATTATATCAAGCTACCCTGTCTGGGGCGAGACACATCTGGTCAGCTAGAAGCTAGGTACCTCAAGAGCATGCCAGAGACGCTGGTACGGCTGCGATCGCACCTAATTCTTACAGCAGCGGCCCACTTTGAGCCCGATGTATTGCTGGTGGACAAAAAACCTCAAGGTCTGCGGAATGAACTCAAAGCAACCCTGGGCTACCTCCGCCGCCATTGCCCTAACACCAAGCGAGTGCTGCTGCTTAGAGATATCCTGGATACCCCTGCCGCGACGATTCAACAGTGGCATAAAAACAACTACTATCAGCTGACTCAACAACAGTATGACCAGGTATGGGT
>NZ_JADEXP010000077.1 GCF_015207065.1 Leptolyngbya cf. ectocarpi LEGE 11479
ATAGTGAACATTTTCATAAAGAGGTTGTTAGAGCTATAGAAAGCTAAAAGACCTATATTTCAAGGTCAGTTGCACACAAAATGCACACAGTTCCTGGAGGAAGGATCGTATGCGTTTTGTCATGATTCAATTTTTTGAAATTTTTGCGATATAAAAAATGAAAGAAAACTATAACTCCTCATCAGAAAACTCTGTAGAGATAGAGGCAAAGATGAAAAAATTTTATGACTCCTTATCAGAAAAGGATAAACGGCGTTATGCAGCGATCGAAGCTAAAAAAATAGGTCGTGGTGGTCCTAGCTATATTGCCAGGTTATTTGGTTGCAGTCGCAATACTATTCTGCGGGGGGCTAAAGAAATAGAGCAACTGAACTTGGAACAGTTGAATCAAGCAGGTATTCGTCAAAAGGGAGGTGGCCGCAAAAGGTTGGTTGAAACCAGACCTGATCTCGATGCTGCCTTTTTAGAAGTTGTTCAAAACCATACTGTAGAGAATTCTCTTACACAAGGTAAAAAATGGACTTATTTATCTCAAGTCGAGATCGCTCGTGAACTTGAGAGGTTGAATTTTAAGGTAAGTGTTTCGGTGATTAAGCAATTACTCAAGAAGTATAAATTCATTCAAAATTATCCGGCAGTCCAGCAGTCCTCAGACGCTCACAGGCAGTGACGCTGGAGAGTTTAAAGGGCTCCCCAAACAATGCGATGGGCCGCTTGAATTGTATCGAACTGGGACTGCCCCGTATCAAGCGATATCGCCAGAGTATGGGGATAGAGCGGTACGATCGCTTGTTGATGTCTTTGCGATACATAAGCTTCATTTTCAAATTTCTGTCGATCGCGATTGCGCTGTAGCGCGATCTTTAGGGGTACCGTGAGTTGAACGACGAGATCAGGTGGTGGAATCTGACCGTAGATGCGATGCTCAAGCCTGGTTAGCCGATTGAATACGCGAATCTTCCAGCTTGTCCCTTCAATCAAATCGAGGCGAGGGCTATCCATAGCACCGATGATTGTAGAAGGGTAGCGATCGCAAATCACCAACCGACCATTGACAGCCTGACGCCGGATCTTACAGGCTAATCGATAGCGATCTTGGGCAACCAGTACAGCGCGTAGGGCATAGAGCCAGGATTTGGGAACCGTAGGCCCAGCGTCATCTCCAGCTTTGCCCTTAGCTAGCTTTGCCTGCCGCAACTTAGAATCCACCACACTCTTGCGATGCCCGCTAGCCACCCGACGTAACCAGGGCAACGCCAAATTGGGTAAATAATTTAACCCAGTCGCCGGAGGTTTACCCAGGTGTACTGTCCTAACTTGAAACGCCTGTCCTAGCCACTGGGTAGTGCTCTGCACCAATGTTGACTTACCCGTTGCCTCAGGCCCAACAAACGCAATTACAGCCCCACCAGACGCCAAATATTTAGATTTACCCAGCTTCCATAGGCGTCCCAGTAGCTTTTGGGCAAATATCTGAAAACGCAGGCGTCCTGTTTGAGCAACACCTAACCGGTTAAACGGATGTAACTGACGCTTGAGCCGGTCGGCCAGTCGCCAACGATGCCACCAAGAGCGCTCCTGACATAGGCAGACCAAACACTGATTAAACAGCTGTGGCTCTACAGTCGGAAAATATTCAGTTAGAATACGTGTGTAGTCTGCTTCTGAACAGTTTTGAAATAACTGAGTCAGTTCTGCCTGGAAATTTTCGTTGCTGCGCCACAATAACAGAGCCTCTGCTAGATTGCCATGCTTGAGCATCATACGCAGCACACAGACAACAAGTTCTGATGCAGCTGAGGGAATTGGCATCCCGTCAACTGATTCTGTTTCCGACAGCAACAGACCTTCTAGGGGAAAGCTATAGTTTTTTAGTAGTGACTCACCGGTAATCAGACGATAGTAGACATGTAAATGTACCAGTTGTCCTGTTGTTTGATCTAAACCATAAAAGTGCCAAATGGAAGGGCAGGATGCCTGCACAGGCTCAATAACGCGTTTAAAGCCTAAGTCCGCCACCAGGCTTTCAAACATCTGGGCCTGCTGGCGCTCTACCAGGAGATCGAGATCTCCTTCACCCGCAAGAGCCGCTTGCAAATAAAAGTTACTTTTCCAATGACAATAGCGAATCCCCTGGTCATTCAAAGTTTCAACTAATTTTTGAATGCAAGTTAACATCTTTAACTACTAGATTTTTCAAAAGTTTACTGACGGCTAGGGCTGCCGATGGCTGATCTGAACCGGACTTCACCAATAGTGGCGTAGCGCCTGAAGGCGAACAATCTACCTTAAACCAGGTTGTTTGCAGATGCTCTGAATCAAAAAACAACTCAAATGCCTGATGACTATGATTTACAAACATCGTGGCTGTTTCCAGGGTATTAGGCTGAACCCGTTTATGCCCTCTATTCAACGTACATTGGATAGATTGATCCAGATCAGACGTTAGCCATATGGATACGTCAGGGAGAGGTACCCATGTTGCAAATTTTTCAATGGCCGCTGGATCAGGCGAGGTATTTGTATGGGCAAACAGGGTATGCAAAATATGCAGAGTCCCTTCATCATAAAAGATGAAATCGCAGGGCTCTCTCCTAGCTGACGATGGGTGGCCCCTCTGTTCGGTTAATCCCCAGACCCCGATCAAAACATAGAACGTTCGCAGCATGTACAGTGCAATCTTCCAGTTTTGAGCATAGCGACGGGTTGCCTGCCATGCCAACGGCAGCAGCCTGCGTCCCGCCTGGGTTGAGCAGGTATATCGCACAAAAGGCAACAGACTTAAGCCGTGAATTAACAGAAGCCTCAGTGGACGAGAGCGCACAAACGATAATCGGTAAAAAGACAAAAACACGTCGTAGGCATCCAACGCCGTTAGCCCTTGCGATCGCAACATCGTCTTAAGCTGACCGACCAGTGTTGTTTTCCCTACACCTGTAACGCCTGTAAATTCAACGCTTAGGGCAGAATGAACCATAACAGGTTATCAAATTGATATTGATTAGGAGATTTACGTTAAACTGAGAAAACCGACTGAGCCATCTTTTACCATATACATACAATCATATAATTTAAGAGTAACTGTAGGCTGAATATTTATGATTGTTAGTCAAACGATTGAAAAAATCTTTTAACAAGCCGCCTAGCCCGCATTTACGAGAACAAAGAATAAAGACCGTATGGTTTGAATAATTACGATGAAACTAAAGGTTCTAAGATGGCCCTATCCCTACCGATGGGCATTTAGCTTTACCAGTGACACCGACAATACGTCATTGCAAGCAACTCAATTTTTTTATCAATATTGTCTAGAGCATCATCTCTATCCTACCAAAACGGTTTGGGTTCATCAGCCCCGGCGCACCTCCGGCTCCCTAAAGGTGATCGAGCCCGATCACTCACCAACATTGGAAGACTTAGAGTATAAACAGTACTGTCAAGATATCAAGCAGCAGGGAATTGAATTCTGCTTACATGATGCTTCTGCTGGAGATAATACCCGAGAAGAAATTCTTGAGGCCTTTGAGTCTTTTCATCAAACGTTTGGTGATTATCCCAGAATGCACATCTGCCATTCCCATAATCAGGATCATCCTTACTGGGGCGAAAACCATTTCCGTCATCCCTTGCTGAAAAGCTTAGCCAAACTCCTGTACGGAAAAAAAGAGTTTAGTGGTGAAAAGCCTGGTTCACCTTACTACTGGTCAGATATATGTCGCCGTTACATCGACTATATCCGGATGTTTAGAGTACTCGATTTTAATGTACTCAAACACAACCCCAATATGCCTTACCACCTATACGATAAGCCCGATGTAAAATATTGGTTTAGTGTTTCTGGAGGAGGGCATTATTTACTTAACAATTTGATCCCCCAAAAATTAAACCAATTAGCCCAAGAAGATGGGGCATTTATTTTATATGGCTATGAGGGGGAGTTCTCTGAAGTTGATGCCAACGGCATCAGACACTTTAAGAAAAATATACGGGATGCTCTAGATCTCATTGCCAAAAGGCAGGATTGCTGGAAGGCTAACACCTCGACCATCCTCGATCGATGTTTGGCGATCAAGAATTTGATTGTCACGCGCCAAAATCATGCCGTGATTTTATCCAATCCAACCCGGATAGATCTGACCGATTTACAAGTATCTATTAATAAAAAAAGTATCTGGCTATCTCCTCAGGAGGAAATTCTGCCAGATGCTAAGGGTGTCTATCACTTTAAAGAACTCAAAGCGGGGGCCTGTTTGACCCTTTTCTACTCATCAGAAGAAAGTGAGGTAGGCGACACCGTGGGGATACTTGGCTGGGAAATCCTGAGAATGCTTTTCGAAGAAGGCAAGCATTTATTTTGGAAACGCTTGTTAAGAAAGATCTGGTGAATGATAGAGCTGCCACCAATCAGCGTGAACCACTCCAAACGTTTACACAGTGTGTGACTCTTTTTGGGACCACACCCCAATTCCAAAAATCCCCATGGCCAATAAGCCTAAAACCGAGGTGGATTCTGGCACTGATGTGGAGGCAGAGGCGGAGGCAACGACTAAACCATCGATATAAAATTCTTGAGCTGTTCCATTCACCCCGCCCGGTGCAACAAAGTCTCCATGCAGAAAGCTGAAGCTCGTGATAGCAACATCAGATGTAAAGCCAATGAATGGGATGGGAGCCATATTTTCAGTCGTGGGAACTTCGTTACCATCACGGCTGTTAGTCAAGCCTAGAATATCACTGACGATAAAGCGTTCACCATTAACCTCAATCCCGATATCTTGAAGATCCAAACCACTAGGATTTTGTTCGCTATCGTTTTGTAGCCCCAGAATGCCAAACCCCGATATGGGATTAGCCGTATTAAAACTTAGGGCGAGACCATCGCCGGTACTAACTGATGACGAATCGACTTCTCCCTCAAAGAAACCGGTGCCCGTAAAACCAGTAGGCCCTGGATCTCCGATGCCGCCGGCTAGATCGACGGTGAGAAATCTGCCGACCCCATTGCCGCTAGAATTTGCGCTAAAACTGGATAAATCACCGTCAAAAGATTCTGTCTCAAATAAGTTACCCGAAAGGGCCATCTCCCATGCTGCTTGATCGGTAAATGTCATGACAGCCGCTCGCACATCACTGGCTGAGAGGGGTATAGAAGCGATCGCAGCAGTTAGGGCTACTAGAGGATAAACAAACGTTTGCTTTAACATAGACACGCGCTGAAAAGAGTAGCTGAAAAGAGTATAAATGGCACCAAGAAAACGGCACATCTCCTGCTCATACGTCTGTCTCGTACATCTGCTGGGTCCTTGGTGCAGGTGATCGGCATGGGAGTGAGCCAATTACCTCAGCATAAACTGTTTCATACCCTTGGAGCATAGCCGGCAAACTAAGTTTATCTGTTACCAAGGCTCTGCATTTTTCACCGATAGTCCTGCGCTCGCTCGCAGACATGGTACAAAAACGTTTAATCTCCTGGGAAAATCCTGCTAGATCATCAGGATCAATCAACGGAACAAAATCAACGCCAGCAGCAACCTCTCGATGGGGAGGAATATCCGATAAGATGACGGGACACCCTGAAGCCATCCCCTCAATCACCGCCACCGGTAACCCCTCGCCTCGGGATGTGGAAACAAAGACATCAGCTTGAGCACAGTGGCGGAACACATCATCTCTGCCCACTAACCCTGTCATTTTTACTCGCTCCTGCAGGTCCAATGTTTCGATTGCTTCAGTCAACTTAGATCGGAGATTGCCCTCACCTACAAAGACTAGCTTTGCGGACTCCAAAGCTCCCTGCTGAAAAGCATTGAGTAATGTAAAAATATTTTTGATTTTGATTAAACGACCGACTGAGACCACGGTGAAATCATGCGTGTTTTCTAAAGGGGCAAGGGATGCAATTGAGTAGTTAACCCGATCCGTATCCACGCAATTTTGGACAACATGCTTCTTATCACGACTTAACCACTTTAAGTAAGCCGGGTAACTATCAAAACAAGCATTACTACAAAAGACTAACTCCCTGGCAAAGGCAAAAATGGGAATCATCAACAGTTTGTTTCTAAATTTGTAGTTATGATATGAGTTCTGAATGACGTACACAAAGTGAGGGCGTACTTTTTGAGTAACCCCCAACAGGAATGTTGCAATAATTGATAAAAAGGCCGTAATTGGAGCATGAGCCTGAATAATATCGTAAGGTTTTGCATGAATTGCGGCTTTAAAGGCCTGCAAGAATCCCCATAACGAATCATTGCCTGTATACCAGGTTATGGCCGGATTATTTTGTTCCTCTGGTGCAAAATAGGTACAAATATTAATTTCGTGCGTATTCGACATGGGTAAGCAAAGCTCATTATATTGGCCGCAAGTTGCACCCGTCCGAACAATAATGTGCAAAATACTCAACGAGTGATTTAACGTATTCATTATCAATCCTCTTTCAATTACAATAATGTCCTATTGATAGGTCCACGAGGTTGCTAAACCACTAAAAGCAACTGTTAACGGGAAAAGTCAGAGGTGTTGGTTTCTCCATGCAATCCTTGACCCGAGTTAATATCTCCTAGTAATTTGTTATACCTTACTTTGTAGCCTCGATACATTGCAGTTAGGCTAAATTTCTCCTCAACAAGCTTTCTACATTCCTCACCTATTTCTTTTCGCACCGAGGTCGACATCTTTCTAAAACGATTAATTTCCTGAGTAAAACCCTCAACATCATCAGGTCGAATCAAGGGAATAAAGTCTATACCTTCAGCAATTTCTCTGTGAGGGGAGATATCAGAGAGGACAACTGGACAGCCGCAAGCCATCGCTTCTAAAACAGCAATAGGTAATCCTTCTCCCCAAGAAGTAGAAATGAATAAATCTGCTTCTGATAACTTCTGATAGACCTTCTCTCTAGGGATCAATCCGACTAACTCAACCTGTTTACCAAGATCCAATGATTTTCTTTTCTCAAGGAGAGAATCACGCAAAACTCCTTCGCCAATAAACATCAGGATACTTTCCAGATGTTTATCACTTTTATGAAAAGCATTTAAAAGTGTCAAGACATTTTTAATCTGTATTAAGCGACCCACCGCAAGAATAGTAAAATTATCATTGCGAATCTTCTGATGTCTAGTTCCAATTATGCGATCAATACGGTCTATATCTACACCATTCTGAACAGCACAAAGCCGATCGCCTGCCAACCATTTAAAGAAACCTGGAAAACTTTCAAAACTAGACTGACTACAACAGACCAATGTTCGAAAAAAAACAAAAATCGGAATTAACATTAACTTTTTTTTTAATTTAAAATTTGAATAAGCGTTATGAACAGTAAAAACTGTAGAAGATAACAATTTTCTGTCTTTGAATAGTGTGGCCAGTAAGAAAAGGATTCCAGCCTCAAGGGAGTGGACATGAATAATATCGTATTCTTTTTCTCTAAGTGCAGCCACCAAAACACGAAAAAAGCCTGTCAGGGAACCGTTACCTTCAAATAATTTAATCTCTTTAGGAACAAGGAGATTCGATTTAAAGTAAGTGCATATTGTGAGGTCATACTTGCCAATCAAGGCCAGAGAAAATTGATTGTATGGGGCACTAGTTTCTCCGATTGAGTTGGCAATGCGCAAAATAGTCGGAAGTTTGCACGGCTTTTCAAGATTGGATTTTCCTCTTTTATACATATTGATTACCGGTTCCTCAAAAAAATGGTTGGTTCTATCCCTCTTATGTCATTTTAAGTTTGGCTTAAGGTCCTCAAGCGCCAATGCTAAACCCAACCCATAGATCAACCAATAATGGCGGTTATTCATGATAGGGCCAAACATGAAAATTGTCATGACAGCAGCCATGGCAGCAACAAAAGCTGCTAAGAGATTACGCTGGGAAGGATCAGTATTTTTGTGATGAGCCTTAAGGAGTAAGCCAAACCAGAACAAGATAATACAAAGAAAGGCAACTGTACCAAAAATTCCAATAGTAGATAGAAACTGGATCCACATATTGTGGGGCAACTGCAGGCTTGCGTTGGGCTCATACTTGGTGGTCAGGTAGCGCATGTTATCGAGCCCAACACCCACAAAAGGTGAATCAAGAAATGCACGCCAGCCAGCTATTGCTAAATACTTTCTGTCATCAACTAGACTTGCCTCCATGGACGCTGTTCGCTCAGCTCTCTCTAGCAGCGTGGTTGGAAAAATATTAGTTGCAGTGAGCAAATAACCTAACAGGCCAATGACTACTAACGCCGAGACAAATCGGAGGATAACTTTTGGTTTGAGCGTAAATCCTTGACGGAAAGTCAGAAAAACTATGAGAGATATTATCGTCGCTACAGTTGCGCTGCGAGAAGCAGAAGCAGCAAGGGCCCAAAGTAGTAGATAAAATACGGGTAGCAGGGGCAAAATCCATATTCGCAAATGCTTTTTATGCCAAAGCTCAATTAAGCAGTAAAGCGCAAATGGCAACAGGTAGGCTGTTGGGTAGCCAAGTCGGTTGGGATTATCGCTAACGAATGTCAAGATGCGACCAGCACCCGCTTCTAGTTGCATGATTCTTGCCCATCCTAAAACGGTCAATTCGCTCATTAAGAATAAGAATATGCTGACATGAAGCATATTTTTAACTTTGATCGCTGTCGATTTGGTCCCTGCCGACTTGATCACTGTCAAAATCACAGGCAGCTGAACCATGAAGATCAAAATAAACTGTAAAAGTTGTGTTAATGACTCTATCGGATAGGGGGCACGAAATGTACTTACAAGGGCACTAAGAAAGAATACATAGACGGCTACTAAAAAATTGGAGGGCAGCAACTTTAACCGTCTGGGACCCAATACAATTATTCCAGCCATAGCAACAACGATTAAGTCATAAACTGTAAAGCTGGCAAAAATTCTGACACTTAACGGAGAAAGTAAAGTGCTAAGAAAAAACAATACATCTACACCATTGATACCAGTGGATTGCGGCTCACAATCGGGAGGTATCATCTTTGATTGAGTTGGCATTTGGAACATGTCACACTGCCTCATATGCAACTAGCTATTAATTGCAACTAGTTATTAGTTACCTCGAAGCAAATTTGCGATCCTTTTCGCTCGTTTCCATAAGTGTCTTTGTTGATTGACTGATAATCCAGCATAAAACGCAACTAACAATACACTCACGCCTGTTATCCCACCGAATAGAATGAGGCCCAACCAGTTGCTTGCAGCGAGAACATCCCGAAGTTGCCACCCTATCGTCAGAATTAACACGCTGATAACGGCAGGTCTCAATACACTTTTAATCTGAGAAGAAAATGAAACTCCGAGGAAGCGACCGACTATCCAGGGATAGCCTATGCTCAGAATCAAGCGACTGATGATGAAACCTATGCATAAACCAATAATTCCTGCCTGAAAATAACTCAGTAAAAGGCCAGCAGAAATCATAGAAAGAGTAGCTGCTAGGGCACCGAGAAGAACTTTACTTTTGACTCTAAGGGTAATGTCAATGATGTTTGCATCATTCAGAATAAACGCAAGCTGGGTCAGCATTACAACAATCATTAAAGTAGGTATTGATCCTGCATCATATTTTGGGCCAACCCAGAGCTGAACGAACGATTTATTCCAGATTAGAATTGTTGCCCCTAAAGTTGTTGTTAACAGCCAGGTGAACGCCATTATTTCATTGCGTACCTTGGCCGCTTTTTCTAATTGTCGAGAGCCAATTATCCCACCTAATCCAGGGGTTATGCTAAAAACGACAATAGCTACTAATTGCGTGAGGGTGTCAGGAATATATTTAGTGAGCGAGTCGGTGGTTACAGCTTCTGGGGAATCGCATATCCCTAATACGATAATGTCACCTGTCATCATAAATTGTGTGACAAACTTCCAGATCATAAACCAACCACTTAAACCAAAGAAGTTTCGCACGTTGTCTAATGACGGCTTTAGTATGCCTACCCAGGAGATGTTTCGTCGAATAAGCTGTAAGAAGACGGCACCTGTCAAGATGGTGGTCAACACTTTGGTCCCGGCTACACCCAGGATCCCCATTTCAAGGTGCACAGCCAAACAGATCAGCCCACCCCCTGAGACTAACACTGCTGCAGACCACCCCAGACGCTTATATCCCAAGTTTTCCCCATAGAGGATGGCCCTTGGAATATCAGCTAAACTCATCAAAACTGCGTTTGCCACCAATAGGGCAATGGTCAGACGAACGAGACCCAAAAGCTCTGGTGGCACCTCTAGCTGAGCGGGCAGCAACCACAGTAGCAATCCACCGAGGGTGAGCAAAAGCGGTAAGAAGAGTAACCAAATGACTAATGTACTCCCAACCAAGCGACGCTTTTCCTCATACTCAGTTGAATTTTGATGGTTCGCAATTGAACACTTTAAAGCTTGACCAGCTCGACCTGTAGCCGCCCACATATATCCAAAAAACCGCCATAAGACTTGCCAGATCCCATACAGATAATCTCCCAAACCTGCTACCAAAAAGGGATGTACGACAAACAAAACCAGGGCTCTCGCCACAGTATCTAATGTTGACGCTAAGGAATTGAGAGTAGCCCTTTCAGTCAGGTTCTCTCCAGATGACAACTTTGAAAATACTCGTTTAATTTTGAGGACCACTGGGTTCTTTGACTCAATTGTGAAAGTACGATGACTGGTTGAAGAGCGGTAGCTTTGATCCTATTGAGTTTTTTATGGATAGACTTTCAAATTAAATATCCCCCATCAATGCTTGCAGGCTAACTATTGACAGCCAAGCAGACTGAACATTGGCTTGCAATATCTGTCACAACCTCTCCTATCGATTGTTGGTGAGTGTTGTAAGTCAAAACATTGGTATTTTTTCCAGCCTTAAGCCGCTCAAGAGTTTGTATGTAGGCCAAGCGATGCTGATTCAAGAATGACTGAACCACTTGCTCAGAACTTTGTTTCATTCTATGGGGCTTATGACGGTTACGAATTCGGGATGACAAGATGTCATTTGGCGCATCTAGCAAGATCACAGCATCTAAAATTTCAGCACTATGACTGAGCATCTCTATCAAACAGCTCATCATCCACTCAGAGCTGAACGCATTTTCAGTGAGTCCATAATCCAGCAATCTTGCAAAGGTGTAAACGGGCCCTTGGTCAAGGATAATGACAGACCCATGGCCACTGGGCTGATGCTGGAGAAGGTGATTTAAGGCTTTGAGTCGAATCATCCAGTTTATTCCTTTCCAGGGAAGGGGCTGCCCTGTTATTCGGGAGGTGAACCAAACCGGGAAGAGGCTTACTGCCGACCGCACATAAGCTGGTAGATGGGAGAGACGACGCCACTCAAAGATGGGCTCAAAGGTTGGGTGACGTTCAATTAAGTGCGATAAAATCGTTGTTTTACCAGCACCTGCAACTCCGACAATTTCAACGATCATGGCTGTCTTGAATTGGTAACATCTCAGAATGACTAAAGCTGTGACCAAACTAATGCCTTGATATCCGCCAGGACCTTCTCCTGAGGCTGTCCAGCATCAATCACATGACAATTATCTTGAGACCAATCAATGTTCCAGATTTCCTGAGAGCGATCGCGAATCCAGTCGGGGTCGTCTTCAGGTCTTCGTTGAGCAGCAATATCGGGATCGACCTTCAACACAATGACGATATCGGGCGGTAGAACATGGCTGTAAAACTGGGCTTCTACGTTAATCAGAAAGCGCACCAGCCTATTGGTATTCATGCTATTAGGAATAATACCCGCCTGAATTCCATCCATCAGTTTGATCTGAGGTAACGGGTAGCGATCGCAAATAACGACCCTTCCATTGGTCGCCCACCGCCGCGCCGCCCGATAGAGCCGATAGCGGTCCCTCGCCATAAAGACATGGCGCAGCAGCCAGAGATATCCTGGGAAACGATGCAAGGAGTTATTGCCTAACGACTGCACCGAAATATGCTGCTTTGGCATCATCCCTAGGGCACGTCCGGCCTTTGAGAGCGCCCTCAGCACAAACGTAGTCAGAGACCAAGGGGGTTTACCAAGATGGACCTGATTTGTCTCAATTTTTTTTCCTAGCCACTGAGAAAGTTCGTTGACAGCTGTTGACTTACCCGAGCCGTCCCCTCCGACTATAGCTATCATTAACCCACCCGACGCAAATCGTTTACGAGTTCGCTGTTGAAAAACATATCGACGCACCCCCCAAACGAAACGTCGCCAGATTTTTAACGAGATATCTTGCCAGTGGGGCTGGCGGCCATGGGCCTTGAGAACGCTCAGCAACTGCTGATGCACCAGCATCCGAGATAGTTTTGAATAACCAGGCTGTAAAGACCTGGCCCATATTTGAAATTGATGAATATCGATAAAGGGAAGATGCTGCTGCAAAATCAGGGCTACCTGAGCATCATCAATTTGAGTGGTTAAAAAGTCTAGTTCCTGCTGCTCAGTACTCGTTAAAGCCCCTTGAAACCCTAAAATAGAATCCCAACTAGAATGCTTGAGAATCATCCTCATCACAAACACAATATATTCGAACTCAAGGGAGGGTACTTTGAATAGATTGCCTACTATAGTAGAAGACTGTAAATAGGCCTCTTCAATGGGCAAGCGATAATTCTTCGTAGTATCGTGCCCTAAAATCAATTGGTAGTGGGCATGCACATGAACAAATTTCTCTGTGGCTTGATCGTAGCCATAATAGTTTAGAATTCCAGGCAGTTCTCTGACTGTAGGTAAACGCGCATCTTTAAAGCCTAAGCCATACAAAATAGCTGTAAATTCCTGCACATCAGAACGAGCAATTAGCAAATCAAGATCGTTCTTACCATTAGCCGAGCGATCCAGAGCTGCATTACTTTTCCAATGGCAGTAGTTAAGCTGTCTCTGGTTGAGCTGTTGGCACAGCTGGGCAATTAGGGGCAAAACAGAGGTCTGGGCTTTTGTTGGGGAGAGCGAGCTAGGCGATGGTAATTCATCGAATGCGATATGGGATGAATCACTACGCTGCTGCAGCTGCCCTGATTGTCTATTCAAAGCATTCATTATTAAAAGAAGAATAAAGAAAAGGTATTTATGGAAACCAACTTAAAACGGAACGTCTTGGCCAAAGATAGAAGTCGGGGATCAGACTCGCGGCCCTCAGGCATGTTCACCCCTTCACTTACTACCCAGCTAAGAGTTTCCAGCTGACGTTGATACGCTGATTAATGCGATAACTGATCTAGAGGATAAACCGATCTGTTAAAAATTCCATATATTGGCATCTTGCAGATAAATCCATGCCGCAGATCAGTGACGGCGATTTATTGTAGAGTTATTCAATTGTAATACATACTATAACGCCCTTAAAATCTCAACAAATAAGTTTTATTGGCTAAACTAAGCAAAAAACCTGATAGCAAAAATAACTCACACATTACTAGCTATATTTTCTAGAAAATAATTTTCTCTCTTCTTCTTGAAAAACATGCCAAAACCAGGCCTTAAAGTCTTTCATGCGCTCAAATTATTAATGCGACGAGAAGCTGTTATGAACAAAAGTATACTCTTCTCCAAGAGACCTGCTTATCTTTAAGTACCGTTCAATACAAACTATTGATTTCTATTTTAACCCTTGCTATCAAAGCGCTACAGCATTTTATCCAAGAAAATTCTCAACATCAAAAATGATTACAAACTGGCAAAAATACATAAGTTTGCAGCATACTCTATAAGTGTTTACACTTAAGTCATTCCGTTGATAGAATGGCCTAAAGTTTTAACTCAAAAGTCTTTTGTCGTTTTGACCAAAGAGTCATTCGACATAAGTTTGCATGCTTTATAGCGCTCTCAATCTAGGTGCCTTCTAACTGTGGCGGCACTACAAGGTTCATGTTGCCGAGCGCTTATTAAGATTAGTAGGAGGCATTGTGTAGATGGCTTCGAGAAAAGTAAAGGTTTTACATTTGATTACCCATATGCCTGTTGGTGGCGCACAGGATAACACTTTGCTAACGGTTGAAAACCATAATCGTGATGAGTTTTGTGTTCACCTAGCAGCTAACCCATCAGGCACCTGGACAAGTCGGGCATTGAGTGCTGCCGATGTATTTCATCCTCTTCCCCATCTGGTTACCCCCATTCGCCCCCTGGATGATTTGAGAGCACTGTTCGAGATCGTTAAACTGCTCAGGCAAGAACGCTTTGAGATTATTCATACCCATAGTTCTAAAGCAGGTATGTTAGGACGATTGGCAGCTCGTATTGTAGGCGGGTCAATCGTTGTGCATACAATTCATGGGTTTCCTTTTCATGACTTTATGCCTGCCTGGAAACGCAACGTGTATATCACCCTAGAACGGCTGGCCCGATCTTGGACAGACTACTTTATTACTGTCTGTGACCTCAATCGACAGGAAGCTTTGGAATTAAACTTAGTAGAGCATCATAATGCTCAAACTGTTTACAGTGGCATTGATTTCTCCAAGTTAGATGCCTCTGGTGAGAGTTCTAAACTCTATCAGAACTTAGAAATTTCATCAGACTGTAAAGTTATTATGATGGTGGGTCGATTAGATGAACAAAAGGCACCCTATTATTTGATTGAAGCCTTCTCAAACGTGCTCAAACAATATCCAAATGTGGTTTTACTGCTGGTGGGAGATGGCCATTTGAGACCTCAGTTAGAGCAGCAGGTAAATGAGTTAGGCATCTGTTCTTCCGTCAAGTTTTTGGGATCTAGATCAGACGTACCACAGCTGCTCAAAGGTATCGATATCTTTGCCCTGTCTTCCCTGTGGGAGGGCTTAGGACGGGCTATGACAGAGGCAATGTTGTTGGGTAAACCGGTGGTCGTTCCCGCCATTTATGGCATTCCTGAAACGGTTCACGACAATGAAACCGGATTACTTTTTCCTGCGGGAGATGTGGCTCAATTAACTCACCATCTACTCCATATACTAAGACATCCGGAAGTCGGAAATCGTCTAGGTGCTAATGCAAAAACGCTGACTCGAAGGTTGTTTGATGGCAATCGCATGGTTCAACAAATCGAAGACATTTATGACACATTATTATCTCAGAAGCACCGGGCTGTACCGACAAAAGGAGACGTTGCTGAGCCAGTCAACGTCAGCTGATGATGACAAATCGTTATATCTGAGTTCCCATGATTAAGTCCTCACGTTTAAGGGTTAACAATAGTCAATGGAGACATTATCCGCTTCATTTAGCCTGTGGCTCTATTGCTGTCTTCCTTTTGGCAAAGACGGTGACCAGTCTTCCCGTATATGCTCAATCGCCTACTCCCTGGCAGCTCGCTACAGACCAATCCTCTGATGGGATAGCGCATCCTGATTATCTGCTAGGCTCAGGGGATGAGATCACCATTACTGTTTTTGACTATGGTGAGTTTTCAGGGGTACACCGCATTTTGCCTGATGGTAGCCTCTCCCTACCGCTGGTTGGCAGAGTGATAACAGCTGGGAAAACCCCGGGCCAACTGTCTGAAGAGCTAGCAACTCGGTTAAATGTCTGGTTACGTAATCCGGTGGTCAATGTTAGTTTGGTGACTCCCCGACCGATTAGTGTCAATGTCTCTGGAGCGGTCATGCATCCTGGCCCAGTCCGGTTAGAGGATGGCCAGGATGCACTCCGGGTGAGTGAAGCCCTGGCCGCAGCCGGAGGCATTACCCAACAGGCCGACCTCCGACAGGTAACCTTAAGGCGGTATCATCCCGATGGCGAAACATCAGAGATGGCGCTTGATCTACTAGCCGCCGTTACCTCTGGCAATCCCCCGCCTGACTTACTGCTCCGGGATGGGGATGCCCTTTACATTCCTGAAGGCAACGGCCCGCTAGAGCCTAGACTCATTGCTCGCTCAAGCTTTTCGCCAGCTATTGTCAATGTAAAGGTGGTGGGCGAAGTGATCGCACCTGGAGATGTTGAAGTACCGCCTGGCAGTTCTTTATCAGCTGCGATCGCAACAGCAGGAGGCCCGACTGTAGATGCCCGCTTAAGTTCAGTCACCCATGTCCATATGAATGTAGACGGAGACGTTGATACTCAGACCATGGATCTCCGCACCCTGTCTGATAACTATCAAGTGGCAGCCGGAGATGTAATTATTGTTCCTAAAAAAGAATCTTCTAATATTTTAGATTATGCTGGACGGATCTTATTCCCATTTAGAATCCTCAATGACATTTTTGGTGATTAAGTAGCAGAGAAACTTTTTTAGAAGCCAACAAGCTACCTGATCAATAATTACCCACATTTACCGACGTCTTACCGCCCATAGTAGCAGCCCTGTTAAAAACCATTTTTAACGCCTATATCCATAGAAAACATGGAGCATTATTTAGACTTTCAAAATTATTGGATTATTCTCAAGCGCCGTTCTTGGATTGCACTATTGGCCTTTTTTTCGGTTCTAGGAACTTCGGCCTTTGTCATCTCCCTGCAAAAGCCCCTCTACGAATCAACAGGAACTTTATTACTTAAGCGACAAAGCGCTACTAACTCATTAACGGGTTTAAAGGATGACGTTAATAGCCTAGAGCCCGTCCTTGAAAGAGGCAACCCACTTCAGACCGAAAGTGAAGTAATTCGCTCTAATTTAGTTATTCAAAGTACGCTCAGTCAGCTTAAACGTCAATTTGAGATTGATCTGACTCCAGAATCTCTACGGCAGGATCTAACCATCAGCCCGATTCAGGCGGCTGATATTTTGAGCCTATCTTACCAAAGCACCAATGCCGAAACGGCCGCATTGGTACTTAACACCCTGATGGAAACCTATCTGCAAGAGCACATTCGCCTCCAAAAAGACGAAGCCGTTATTGCGCGACAATTTCTAGAGTCGAAACTGCTTGAGAGTCAAAATCGGATCGACCGGCTGAGAGAATCTCTGCGCGACTTTAAAGAGAGCAACCAGGTTTTATCAATCCCACTAGAAATTCAGTCCACAGCTGATTTGATGCAAGAATTGCAGCAGCAGATCAGTGATACCGAAGCTCAACTCGCCTACATTGAGGCTCAGTCCAATTCTATTCAGCAGCAGTTGGGCATGTCGGTGCAACAAGCCATCGTTATGACAGCATTGAGTCAGTCTCCCGGCATTCAAAACACCCTGACAGAAATCCAAAGCGTCGAAACGCAGCTAGCCGACCAGCTCAGTCGCTACCGAGAAGGATATCCCGCAGTTAACAATCTGAGAAATAAGCGTCAGAATTTGGAGCAGTTACTTCAAGTACGCATCTTCCAGACCACGGGTATCGAGCTTTCCTCCGATGAGTTTTTCCTAATGGATCAACTTAACCAAGAGTTAGCGTCAGATCTCGTCAAGTTAGATTCAGAACGATCTGGACTCTCCGATGAACTTCAGAAATTGTATGCTACTCAAAAACAATATCTGCAAAATATCGAAAGCCTACCTTTATTAGACAAACAGCAAAATGAATTAGAGCAACAGCTTAAAGATGCCAGGACTTCCCATGCCCATCTATTACCCAGACTACAGGAAAGCGAAATCGCAGAAAGTCAAAATGCAGGCAATGTCCGCATTATCTCTCCGGCCATAGTTCCACAAAAGGCTGTTTCTTTTGGCCAGGCCTACCTGCTGGCTTCAATTTCCCTGGCTACTTTAGTCACAGGATTAGCGGTTTATATCGCTGAATCTACAGACAAGCGGATTAGAGATATTACACAAATTAAGCAGGTCTTTGGCCTCCCTATACTGGCCCTGATTCCCACAATGAAAAAAGAGCTATCGCCCACTAATATTGTCAACTCTAAAACACAACATCCTAAGGAATTAGGACCGCTGCTAACCAGCGATGATCAGTCTTCATTTGCAGAAACCTATCGGCTTTTGCAAATGAATTTAAAACCTCGGAGCAATGAAAAACTGCTTAAAGTTATCACGGTTACAAGTTCGGTTAATCAAGAAGGAAAATCCACCGTATCCTCAAATCTAGCCTTAGCGTTAGCCCGTAGAGACTGTCATATTTTGTTAGTGGATGCCAATCTCCACGTATCTTCTCCATACCCATCTCTACATCAAATTTGGCAACTACCCAGAAAACCTGGCCTGAGTGACATTATTGTTGATCAACAAGATCCTTACAAAACACTTCACAAAAGCGTAGTTAAAAATCTTGATATTTTAACATCAGGGAATGCGTGTGAGAGTTCTGCTGAGCTATTGGATTCTGAGTCGATAACTGTGTTAATTAGAAAATTTTCTGATAGCTATGATTTTATCGTTGTAGACACCCCCCCTATCATGAAATCTGTTGATGCCATCAGACTTGGTCAAATAGCAGATGCCACCCTAGTTGTTGCTAGACCCAATCACCTCGACATCGACAACGCTACTGCGTCAAGTTCCATGTTCTCAAAACACTTTAGTAATATTCTGGGTATTGTTGTGAATGATGTTCCCGTTGACGATATGTTGGTCAATGTTGGCCAGGTTACAAGCGTGTGAGCCTACCGCACTATTGTCTAAATTGACTGCACAACCGTATTCTATTGTAAACACATCTATGGAAGATGCTGTCTTTATCCCTGCATTCCCTGGTGCAGAAGGATTTGGCGCTAAATCAGTGGGTGGTCGCGGCGGGCGAGTTTTTGAAGTCACCAACTTAAACGATCGTGGACCAGGAAGCTTACGGGCTGCCATTGAAGCGGAGGGGCCTAGAACTGTTGTCTTTCGGGTTGGTGGCACCATTGAACTAGAGTCAAGTCTAAGAATCGAGAATCCCTATATTACTATTGCAGGTCAGACAGCTCCTGGTGGCGGCATTACTCTCAGAAACAGTGCTGATCATGCCAGAACACCTTTAATCATTCAAACAAACGACGTCATCGTTCGCCATATCCGCTCAAGACCCGGTGGCAACGTCAATGAAATCGGCACACTTGATGCCATTACAATTGCCAGTGATAAACAAAATGTCTACAACGTGATTGTGGACCATAGCTCATTTAGCTGGGCTACGGACGAGGTTGCTAATATTTACTATGACGCCCATGACATTACAATTCAATGGAGCATCCTTTCAGAGGGACTAGACTGTTCTACCCACATAGAAGCAGGAGAGCGGCAGTGTCATAGTACCGGCTTATTAATTGGTTCAAACGGTGCTGAAAATATTTCTATTCATCATAATCTTTTTGCCCACAACAGAAATCGTAATCCTCGCATTAAAACGACTGGCTTGGTAGACGTTGTCAATAATGTCATCTATAACCCAGGGTTTGGCCCTAGCTATAGATCACCTAGCTACGTTCATGGAGGTAGAGCTGTTGTTCCTGTTAACTACATTGGTAATTTCTTTAAGCCAGGGGCAGATACCGGATCGGCAGATTGGTTTATCGATACCAAACAAGATGTTCAAGTCTACCTGGAGGGGAATGTTTCACCCACCCAGGTCATCGATCCAGAATCTCTTGAGGAGGTAGTTCCCATTCGCCATGCGGCCGCTCCCATAACGACCACATCAGCCCAAGTAGCCTATGACAAAATTCTAGAGCAAGCAGGTGCAAGTTATGGACTCGCCTGTGATGGCACCCGCTTTATCAGAAGAGATCCAGTAGACACTAGAATTATTCAAGAGGTGCAACAGGGCAGCGGACAGATTATTGATGATCCCATGGACGTTGGTGGCTGGCCTCAACTATCGGCTGGCATACCCTGCCTAGATACGGATCGAGATGGAATGCCTGACGCGTTTGAAGCTTTGTATGGATTTAATCCGTCTAATTTATCCGACAGCACCGAAGATGCTGATGGCGATGTATATACCAACCTCGAAGAGTATTTAAATGGGACAAATCCGCTGGTCTCATCTGTCCTCAGCACCCAAGACCCAGGATTTTCTAACGGTAGTGCAATCCCTAACACCACATCGATCAAAATCGAAGCAGAAGACATTGATAACATCACAGGCTATCGCATTGAACGTAACCGTGCCGCATCTGGCCACCAAATGCTCAGCCTCGTTCGCCAAAGCCACGGTGAAGTGGGCACAGTTAATTACACATTCAATGGCCCAGCAGCTAACTATGATGTGCAGATCGGGACCTTTGATGAAGACGATGGCCAGGCTAGCTTTGCCCTTAAACTGAATAATTTACCCATTGGTCAGGTAGAGCTAGATGCCCAACTGGGTGGGAAAGGTGCAGCCAGCGCAGCTAACGCTGTGACCCTGGGCATGGCTTCTAGAGTTGCCCTAAAACCGGGTGATATTATCACCGTTACGGGCTTTGAAAATGCCCGCGAGCATGCCCGGCTCGACTTTATAGAGTTTACGGCTGCACCTATATTTCGCTAAGTCTCAACGATGGTTGTCTTGACACCAATAATCTGATCGTCCTCTGTTTTACCCAGCAGATAGACATCTATTTCGACCGTGCCGATGCGATAAACCTGTAGATCTTCCAGGGTAGTTTCAAGCAAATCTCGCAGGTTGCGGTAACGTTCTACCAATATTAATTCACGAGAGTCAAACCAGGCTCGGGCAACTGTTGCTTGAC
>NZ_JADEXP010000078.1 GCF_015207065.1 Leptolyngbya cf. ectocarpi LEGE 11479
ACCGGAAACCGCGTGATGGGAAACGCCTGGATAAAGTCCACCACTTCACCCGCCTTGACTCGATCAATCCCATTGCCCAGCGCTCCGGCTAAAATAAATCCCCAGCCCGCTCGTTCCCAGCGATCCTCAATTCGCATCAGCAGTCCGTAACCGGCAATCCCCATACTTACAATCACCGACAGCCACGGTAGGATCCAGCGGCATCCCTCACCGCTACAGATACTCCAGGCGGCACCCCGATTGAGGACGTAGGTAAAGTTCAGCGCCCCTGGAATAATCGTCACCGATTCGCCCAGCGTAAAATTTTGGACCACCCAATGTTTGGTGATCTGATCCAGCAAAAGTCCAATAAACGCCGCCACCCAAAACAGCCGATTGACCTGTTTTTTCCTTAATCTGCCCATGCTGTTGCGGCCCTAATAAAACATTATCTGACGCATACCGTAGGCCAGTACCGAAACCGCACAGACCAAAACCAACTGCCCTGGAATCGGCGCAATTGAATACGTGAAAATCGCCTCCCCTAGAGCGGGCGCAGTTTCACCAGTCCACTGTAGTACATAGGCCAGGGGCAAATACACCAACCCCACCCCGTGAATCGTCAGCAGTCCGCCAAGACAGCTCAGGGCCAGAGTCTCTAACTTGAGGGACTCCCAAAACGCTAGATAGCCACAGACCCACGCCGCTGGAATAAACCCCAGCAAATACCCAAAGCTGGGCTCCCGCAAATAGCTCACCCCCCCGCCTTGGGTAAATACCTGTAAATCAAATGCCTGAAACAGTAAAAGCCCCAGACTAAGATAAGCAATTTGGGATAGGGCTGCCGCATTTTGCCCTCCCACACAGCCAATCAGTAAGACAGCCCCCACTTGAAAGCTCACCCCTAGGGAAAACACCTCTATGCCACCGGCCCAATCCCAGGGGCCGGTGGTCATGAAGACCTCTAGCCAGGTGCCTCCAATGGTCAATATCAATCCGATTAAGGCCCACAGCAACTCTGCTGTTGCAAACACCTAGTACACCCTCCACGGCGACGGAGGCTTATTGTATCGTTTGGAGGTCGGCAACGTTACTTTTTTTAATCTGACCGAAAGCAGACACCCACGCAGGTTTTAGACTATTCATCTAACCCCTTTCATACGGCTTTCTTTAAAAACTGATATGTTTCCAATTCATCGCCCTCGCCGGTTGCGCAGCCATCCCCAATTGCGTCGTATGGTTCGCGAAAACGTTGTGACCACCAGCGACTTTATTTATCCGCTGTTTGCAGTGCCGGGTCAAGGTGTTGCCAATGAAGTAAAGTCAATGCCCGGCGTCTACCAGCTATCGGTGGATAAAATCGTAGAGGAAGCGAAGGAAGTCTACGATCTGGGTATTCCATCGATTATTTTGTTTGGGGTTCCAGACGACAAAGACGATGATGCGACTGGCGCATGGCACGACTGTGGCATTGTCCAAAAGGCGACCGAAGCGGTCAAAGCGGCGGTGCCCGACCTGATTGTGACTGTTGATACCTGTCTGTGTGAATACACGGGCCATGGCCACTGCGGCTACCTGGAGGTGGGCGACCTCACTGGCCGCGTCCTCAACGACCCCACCCTAGAGCTACTCAAAAAAACCGCTATTTCTCAGGCCAATGCGGGGGCAGATATTATCGCTCCATCTGGCATGATGGATGGCTTTGTCACAGCTATCCGCTCTGGCCTAGACGAAGCAGGCTTTGAAAATATTCCGATCCTGTCCTACGCCGCCAAGTATGCATCGTCCTACTACGGTCCATTTCGGGATGTGGCGGAGTCTGCCCCCCAGTTTGGCGACCGTCGCACCTATCAAATGGACCCGGCCAATGGCCAAGAAGCGCTCAAAGAAATTGAACTGGACGTGGCCGAAGGCGCAGACATGCTGATGGTGAAGCCCGCACTGGCCTACATGGATATTATCTGGCGCGTCAAAGAGGCTAGCAACCTACCGGTGGCGGCCTATAACGTATCGGGGGAATATTCAATGGTGAAAGCGGCAGCCCTCAACGGCTGGGTAGATGAAGAGAAACTGGTGATGGAAACTATGATGAGCTTTAAGCGCTCAGGGGCCGATCTGATTTTGTCTTATCACGCTAAGGATGTGGCTCGCTGGCTTAAAGGGCAATAACTTACTGGCTTAAAGGCCCATACAAGGACAGTGGGGTAAACCGCTCAATCCAGACCCATGGGTTAGGATGACAAAACATCATGCAAGCGTAACAATAATTAACGAACAGCTCGCTTGAGGTGTTCGTTCTTTTTTTGCCTTGTTTGCCCACTTACCCGTTTGAGCCCTTGAGTAGCCCATCAGACGCCCTATCTCAGCTCCATGAAACCAATGGCCATGGCCACACCCACGGCCATGTTCACAGTGAAGAATCCTTAAAACGAATTGTTAATCGCCTATCCCGCATTGAGGGACATGTACGCGGTATTAAAACCATGGTGCATGAGGGCAGACCCTGCCCCGATGTATTAGTACAGGTCGCGGCTGTGCGCGGAGCCCTGGACCGAGTAGCTCGATTGATTTTGGACGAGCACATCAGTGAGTGCATTAGCCGGGCCGTCACGGAAGGCAATATTGAAGAGGAACTAACTGAACTAAAAGCAGCCCTGGACCGTTTTTTTGACTGAATGTTTTGACTGGATGTTCTGACTGATACCAAGATGCACAGCCGCCAATATGTAACCAGGTTGCAATTATTTTTTTCAGAATTCAGGCCTGCAAATTACGAAAAATTACGAAACAATACAAAACTGACACTTGGACGTTTTGCTATCCGGCGTACGTAGAGCAAGGTTTATGCCTTGTAATCACCGCTGTATCGGTGTAGTCTGCCTGTCTTTCGCGTAAAAAAATGTAATAAAAAGCCTCATCAAAACGGTCTACGGTAGCAATTGTGGCGATGTCCCTAGGGCCATTTGGCTCGTCGTCTTACGCGTGCGACGGACGATATTAAACTCCATTTAACGTCGAGATTTTATTTAGTATGAGCAGCAATTTAGCCGAGAAGCTCAAGAAAGGTACGCAGAAAGCGCACACAATGGCCGAGAATGTTGGCTTTGTTCGCTGTTTCTTGCGTGGCGTTGTTGAGAAGAAGTCTTACCGCAAGCTGGTAGCTAACTTCTACTATGTGTACGCTGCCATGGAAGAAGAGTTGGAGCGTCACAAGGATCATCCAGTCGTTTCCTCGGTTTATTATCCCGAGCTTTATCGTAAGGAAACGCTGGAAACGGACTTGACCTACTACTACGGTCCTAATTGGAGAGAGAAAATTTCAATCTCTCCGGCTGGTCAAGCTTACGTTGACCGCATTCGAGAAGTGTCTAACCAGTCACCTGAGCTATTGGTCGGGCATTCCTACACCCGTTATCTGGGGGATTTGTCCGGCGGCCAGATTCTTAAGAATATTGCTCAGCGAGCCATGAACCTGGCAGATGATGAAGGTGTGGCTTTCTATGAGTTTCCCACCATTCCCGATGAGGGAGCGTTTAAGGATAAGTATCGCAGCACTATCAATGCCGCACCTGTGGATGAGGCGATGGCTGATCGGATAGTCGATGAAGCTAACGATGCCTTTGGGATCAATATGGAACTCTTCCAAGAGCTGGAAGGCAACCTAGTCAAGGCCATTGGTCAGATGCTGTTTAACAGCCTTACCCGTGGTCGCCGTCGTGGCAGTACTGAACTGGTTACCGCTGAGTAGACGACGACTCAGGTTCAATTAAAAATTCGAAGAGGGCAGGTTTCCACTCGGGATCTGCCTTTTTTGCGTTATTTTTATCAAGTCCTCCTTTAAATGTTGTGTTTTGGGAGGCATCTCCCATAATATGAGGCTCAATATTTTGGGTAAATGTCCTGTGGATAGGAAACTAATTATGGGTAGTTTTACATTGAGTACCAAATAATACTTGAGAAAATCACATTTTCTGTTATTTTTTGGTGATGTGTGGAAAAGTAACCACAGTGCGTTTTGAGTCGATTTTGCTCCAACGCACGGGGCAACATGTGATTGAGGAGTAAACGAGTGGGTTTTGCCGTTCGGGCTGATCGAGATAGACGTGATGAAGCTGCGGGCTCTAAACAGCAGAATCTAGTATTGCTACATCCAGTAGCGTCTAAAAAGCGTTCCAGCACGACATCGGCTCGAGCCGATGTGCCTGACCAGGGAGCTGACAGAGAGGCTGCTGGCGGGGCTGCTGGAGCATCTGTTAGGGAACTTTTCCGGGCGGTTCCTGGCCAGGAAGCTGAGGTTAAGCACCTACCGAAAGTACCTCGGTTGCCGCTGGGGCTAAAGATGTTGGTTGGCGTGCAGCAGAGTTCCACTGTTTTAACAGGCGGATTAGTGGCCACAGCCCTGATTATCTATAGCTGGACAGTGTACTTGGATAAGAGCATTGCGCGCTCATTTCAGAACTTGGAAGCGTTGAAGGTGTCGACACAGCAGGTAACGACTGCCAACGAAACCTTGAAAAATAGTATGGCAGAGCAGGCAGAGTCCCCTACCGCTGGCTTTACACCCTTTGAGCCCAAGCGTGCTATCTTCTTGTCACCTGCTCCGGCCCGTCCATCAGTCGAACCCTTCGCAGAGCCCGATAACAATGCTCCCATGCCCCATCCCCTGGGGTATTAGCAGGCATTAGCTCAACCAGATGGGGTCGGTGTTCCGTAGTTTTCTCACGGTCTCATATCTATGGTTACGCACCCGTCTAGCTCAGTAGGTCATCGGCCTACTCGTCGGCCTCATCACCCTTCATCACCACGATTCCGATTGGTGACCGTCTGGGCAACTATGGTGCTGGTGATGCTAGGTCTGAGTGTGCGCTTGGGGCGTTTGCAGCTGGTGATGGGGAATAACCTAAAACTCCAGGCGCAAGAACAGCGGCAAAATGTGTCCCAGATTCCGCGAGCGTCGCGACGGCCCATCGTTGATCGCCAGGGCAATGTATTGGCAGTGGATCGGGTGGTTTATACCATTTACGCCCATCCCATGCTGTTTAATCGCTCCCGTGAGGAGGTAGCGGTCACCCTAGGTAAGGCCCTCAATCAGTCCCAAGATTCTTTACTCAGACAGTTTCAAGGGCAGGAAACGGGGATCCAGGTGGCGGTAGATGTGTCGGAGGAACTGACGGAACGCATTCGCGGTATGCGGCTAGATGGGGTGGAGTTACTCCCGAGTCAGCAGCGATTTTATCCGCAGCAAACCCTGATGTCTCAGCTGGTGGGGTATATAAACCTGGAAGGTGAGCCCCAGGCTGGTCTGGAATATGCGCTCCAAGAGCAGCTGCTCTATGACCTGGAAGATGTGCCCATATCTCAGATATTTCAGCAACAACAGCCAAATCGGGATGATCAGAAGCTGCAGCTAACGGTTGATAGCCGTCTGCAGCGGGTCGCCCAGCGTAATTTGGAGGCGACGGTACGTCAGCATGGGGCTAAGCAGGGATCTGTAATCGTTATGGACAGCCGCGATGGGGCGGTGCTGGCGTTGGCTGTGACCCCCACCTATGATCCCAATCGCTACTACGAAGCGGATGTGGAGCAGTTTAAGAACTGGGTGGTGAGCGATCTGTATGAGCCGGGCTCAACATTTAAACCGATCAATGTTGCGATCGCACTCGAAGAAGACTTAATCGTCCCCGACGAATACATCTACGACGAAGGCCGCCTGCAGTATGACCAGTGGACCATTCAAAATTCTGACTACAGAGCCGTGGGTGGTCGCGGCTCTATCACTATCACCGATATTCTGCGCCATTCCAGCAATGTGGGCATGGTGCACATTATGGAGCGGCTAAAACGGTCTGATTACTACGACTGGCTAGAAAAGTTAGGTCTAGGCAAACCCAGTGGGATCGAGCTGCCCGCTGAGACCCCAGCCCAGCTTAAAAGCCGCTCCCAGTTTGTCAATAGTGCCGTAGAAGCCGCGACGACGGCATTTGGACAAGGCTTTTCCCTGAACCCCATGCAGCAGGTGCAGCTCCATGCGGCCTTGGCCAACGGTGGCAAACTGGTCACTCCCCACGTGGTCAGGGGGCTGGTGGACGCCGAGGGCAATCCCACCTGGCAGCCCGAGCGTCCCGAAGCTAAGCAGGTCTTTTCCCCGGAGACAACCCAAACTGTGGTCGAAATGATGGAAGCGGTGGTGGAATCAGGGTCTGGGCAACCCGCGCGCATCGCCAACTACCGCCTGGCTGGTAAGACCGGCACTGCCCAAAAAGCCAATGAGTATGGTGAATACGGCAATGGACGGCTGGTGAGCTTTGTGGGAATTCTGCCGGTGGAAAATCCCCGCTATGTGGTGTTAGCCGTGATCGATGAACCCCTGGGGGAAAATGCCTACGGTTCGACGGTGGCCGCCCCGTTAGTCAAGTCGGTGGTTGAGTCGCTAGTGGTGATGGCGGGAGTGCCGCCGTCAGATGGGTCGAGCCAAACACAGCCTGCTCCAGCTCAATAAGGGCGCGGTCTAGATCGTCGTTGATAATTTGAATGTCAAACTCGTCAGCCGCAGCGATTTCCACCTGGGCACGGGCGAGACGTTTTGCGATCGCAGCCTCAGAATCCTGTCCCCGTTCACGAATACGAACTTCCAGCTCCGCCACACTGGGGGGCAACACAAATATCTGTCGAGCCGTTGGCAAGCTCTGGCGCACCTGTCGAGCCCCATCCAGCTCGATCTCTAAAATCACCACATGGCCTTCAGCCATCAGGGCATCCAAAGGCTGGCGGGGCGTGCCGTAGTAGTTACCTGCAAACTCCGCCCACTCCAGCAGCTGCCCCTGCTCCACCATGGTCTCAAATTCAGCACGAGACACAAAATAGTAATGCTGACCGTGTACTTCCCCTGGACGAGGCTGACGCGTCGTGGCTGAGATCGACAGCTGGATATCTGGATGATGCTCCAGCAAGCGATGCAAGAGGGTGCCTTTCCCCACACCGCTAGGCCCCGTAAAAACAATTAGCTGTCCTGTCACGCAATCTTCACTCCTGGGGCAAGTCAAATAGCACGGTGGTCATGTAGCGTTCGGCCCAGGCCGGATCAAACGCCTTTTCTAAAATGCGCCGGGTCTTATCGTTTTGCTGTTGATGGGTGCAATAGTTACGCTGACCGGCCAAAATCTCAGGCCGCTGCCAGGGGGTGGGCTTTGTGGCTAGCGCCTGGCGACAGTGCAGGGTGAGATAATGGCTCACCTGAGCTAAAAAGCGGCGTTGCTCTTCGGGACCAATGGGTTTTACAAAACAGCAATAGTCCGAAAAAATGTGGCCCCAGCTAGGCAGCTCTCGGGGTTGGGTGTACCCGTTAGTGCCCATGCCCTCTAACTCGCGAGTATAGGCTGAAGGCAACCCATCAGGGCTGGTGGGCGATAGATCCACGACAGCGGCACTAATTTGCCCCCGCCCGCTGACAATGTCGCAGCCAAACATGGGCAGCCCATAGTCTAAGCGCGGAAACATGACACAGTGGAGAATATCTAGATTTGGCCCTACTTTAGCCAGTTCTAGATGGAGCTTGCGAAATTCTGGGGTTTGATAGCAGACATTTTCAATCACCAGCCGTTCCCCCTCCAGTCGGCTCTCTACATAGCCGAGATCGTCAGGAAGATGATAGGGCGATAGGGCAAGATGGCGCTGCCAAGTCGCTTCAATAATATCGGCCAGCTCGCAGATGACAGAGTGCTGATGCTGACGTATGGAAGACTTTACCGTAATCGACATGGATGAGCGTTCGGTTCACCTGATGGACGGATCGGACTGCACCATTAGAACAACGGTATCGTCGCGGATAGGTACTTCAAGTCTACAGCAGTGCCTAGATCTACAGCAGGATTGCCCCAGGATGTTCCAATTCGTCACCTTATTCGATGATGTTGGCCGTATTTTAAGCATTTGAGGATGTTCCAATTCCCGGCTGTATTCCTGATATTGAATATTTTTTAGGGAAAAGAGAGGTACGCGATTGTTGTCCCTAGATAGTTTTCTATCTTTACTGCCCCGCTACTCCCTGCACCTCTCTTTTTGACTTTTCTCCGCTATGGTGGCTACACAACTTAGATCTCGCCAGGTGTTGGGACTCAATCAACGCCAATATGAAGGTCTTAAAACCTCACTACAGCTCAATCTCAGACGGCAGCTTTTAATTGCAGTTTGTGATAGCGACACATTGCAAACGCAGCTGGTGGAGAGACTACGCTCAGAGTTGACAGCCGGAGATAAGGGGCTGGATGATTTTGGCAAGGTCGCGCTAGAACAGCTCACCTTTGACCCCAGCCAGCCTGATTTAGTGGTGCAGCTGGTGCACTGGCTAAAGCGGGCTCCCAAGCCCACCCCCCATGTCCAAGTGGTGGGTATAGGGGCGATGACCCATCAGTCCATGCGATCGCAAAATCACTTTCTGCGGTCCCTCGAAAGCATCCAGTCCCTGCTGCCCTATCTGGATAGTAGCCTGGTGCTATGGGTTTCATGGCCCTGGTACCGCACCCTGGAGCAGGCCGCTCCTGAGTTTTGGCAGTGGCGTAGCGGCGTTTTTACCTTTGTCAGCGAACCCGTTACCGGTGAGCCGGCAGCCATCCCCCTCGCAGATGGGCTAGATGGTCTGTATGGCGAAGCTAATACTAAGGCCCCCAGCGCCGATATCTGGCAAATTCTCAGTGAAGATCTAGCACAGCTGGAGCGCTCCTCAGCCGCTGCTGAGTCTGCTGACGAGGGGACAGTCTCCGAAGATTCAGCAGACAGCCCTGCTGATATCCTGGCCGATCCGCCGGATATCCCAGCCAGTCCACTGACAATTGCCCCAACCGCCCCAAGCGCCCAAAGCGTCGATGTGACAACTCTGGACAATCCGCTGGAGGCCATCGCTCAGCTGGAACACCAAGGGGCTTCCCCAGAGAAAATTACGCAAGCGTATCGCACCCTCGGTCATCATTATCGCGATCGCATCGAAGCGGGTGACCTTACCCCCAATTTATTGGCAACCGCCATTGAAACGTTTGAACTCTATCTAAAATGGCTACCCGCCGAAGATGACCAGCGCGCCGCTGGCCTCAACGACCTGGGCACCCTGCACTGGCTACAGGCCCAACACCAAAGCGATCGCGCTACCTTGATTGCAGGGATGAACCAGAGCGCCAACATCTACAAAACGGCCCTTGCAGGTGCCAACGTCGATCCAGAAACCAGTAGTCGTCTCCACGGCAATTTGGGAGCTGTGTATAGCTCATTAGCCAATTATGACGACTCGGTGAACCACCTCAAAGCAGCCGTCACCGCCTATCGTCACGCCCTGCCCTTTTGCTCGTCGGACACCTCCCCCGATGAGTATGGCACCCTGCAAAATAGTCTCGGGTCAGTGTATTGGAAGCTAGCCTACTACGAACAGCCCAAACCCCATTTGCATAGAGCGATTGCCGCCTATAACGAGGCCCTGCGTTGCCACCATCCCGAAACCTCCCCCTTGGACTATGCCGCCGTGCAAAATAACCTGGGGATTGCCTACTGGAGTCTGTCGCGGCATGAACGGCCTATCTTTTTACTCAAACATGCCATTGCCGCCTACAGTGACGCGCTCAACTACCGCACCCCGTCCACAGATGCTGCCGCCTGTGCCAGCACCTATAACAACCTGGGTACCGCCTTTTGGGAATTAGCCAACCATCCCGATGCCCCCGCCGATCCCGAAGGACACTACAAGCAAAATGCCGTGATTGCCTACGAAGCGGCGATCAAAGCCTCAGAACTAGCCCCCTCCAGCCTTGACTTAACCTCGATTCATCATTGCCTGGGCAGTATCTACGACAAAATGGCCCGAGCCGCCGATAGCCAGACTGAGCATCAGACCGAGCGTCAGACAGACATTGTGGGTAAATTGGCCCGAGCCCTGGAGCATTATGTGGCCGCCCTCAAAGCCACATCCAAAACAGCCACCACCTATGAGCCTATTTTTAAGGCCCTGGTGCGCAATGTCTCAGCCCACTACGAATTCCTGGGTCTAGAGGGACAAAAACAGGCCTTAAATAAGATCCCCGCTCAGATCTTGCCTGAGGTGATGTTAAAGCTCTAGAAGCAATATTGGCCTCGATAGAATACCCATCGGGTTATCCCTTGGTGCTCGCCAGTTCTGGCACGTTTTTGGCTAAGACCGCCTTGAGTTCCTGACTCAGCGCGTCATCGCTGCGATGGGCTTCCCACGGACCGCTGTGTCTGGCATCCAGACGCCACTGACCGTTCATATGATCGCCATCTTCTGACACCGTGCCCGTGTACTGAATCGTGTAGCTAGGATTATTAAAATACGTTTTGGTAAAGGTCACCTGGCGTCCGGTTACCTGGCCTTGAATTTGAGCTTCACCCAGGGAACTATCGTCCACAATCCGCCCGCTGAGACTATTATGCGCTTGGACAAAGGTGGCTTCAAATCGTGTGGGGTTTTTGGCTTGCCAGTAGGAACCTAGCCATGGACCGGTTAATTCAGCCATTACGTGTGTCCTCGCGCATCAACACTACCTTCGATTTTGCTGCAACTCGTTGGATTTGACATTGGATTGGGCCGGGCCAAGGGCAGCCTGAGTCTAAAATTAAAAAGATTCTCAAGTTGGTGACCTCAGCCCACATATGCAGTTCCGCTTGGTTTGGGTCCCCTGCTTTTGGCTTGCTATCTCCTCTGAATTTTCTCCTATGGCGCTGTTTTTGATCTTTGCTCTGATAGTTGCATTTTTTGCGATCGCATTTGCCCTCCAAAACGATCAGCTGGTAACCATCAACTTTTTTCTCTGGCAGCTAGAGCGACAGCATTTAGCAACTGTCCTTTTGGGCACAACCGGCTTGGGCGTCCTCTTTGGACTACTCGTTTCCATTCCAGCCATGCTTAAACGGGAGTGGCGCATTTCTAGAGGTAAAAAACAAACCCACAGCCTCGAGGACCAGCTTGTGGCCAAGCAGCGGGAAGCGGATACTCAGGCCCATAAAGCCACCACCCTGCGCAATACCTACCAAAATTTACTCCAGGCGCTAGACTTGCTGGATCACACCACTGATCTCGTCAGTGACGCCGTCGTGCCCCGGACTACCCGCGCTCTGCTAGAGCAAATGAAAAGGCAGCCCCTCAACGAACAATTTCAATCGGTGGGTCTGTTGCTGATTCAGCCCGAGCGTCAGCAGCCCGACTCTGGCAACCTGCAGCAAGACCAGCTCTTATGGGCCGCTGTTGCCCACGTACTGCAGCAAAACCTGACTGTGGATGCCTGGCTGTTTAGCAATAACCAAGGGCAGTTTACCTGTAGCCTCACCGGGTTAGATGTCAAAGCTGTCACCAAATACGCAGAAACCCTCAAAGCGGCCCTCACCGATGAGCCCATCACCCTCAAAGACGGCACCCGCACAGCCCTGGATGTCCACATTGGCGGTGCCGTCACCGATGCCGACCACCCCACAGAAAGCGAGCAGCTACTGCGGAGTAAAGCCGAAGAAGCCCTTGCGATCGCGACCAAACGAGGACGCAATCGCCTACGCGTCATGTGGGTCACCGATTAGCATCGATTAGATCAATCTAGGTCATGAAATCTAAACTTTTTTCACAAATTTTTGACAACCTTAAGACGACATAATGCTTGATTTTCCAGGGCTGGTGAGTATTTTTACTCAATAACAAATAAATTTCACAAGCGTATTCTCTGACACAGATTCTTGAGCCCAGGGCCGTTGGTGCCTAAGATAAAGCTAACGACTGAGTTTAAGAGAATCTAAAGAAGCAGGAGATACGTTCATGGCAGATCGCCCAATTATCCTCGGTATTGTTGGAGACAGTGCCGCTGGTAAAACCACCCTGACTCGCGGGATCGCCCAGGTACTCGGGGAGCATGATGTGACGACCATCTGCACCGATGACTACCACCGTTACGACCGCCAACAGCGTAAGGAAATGGGGATTTCCGCACTACATCCCGATTGCAACTACGTTGATATCATTGAGCAGCATTTAGGGCTGCTGCGTCAGGGGCAACCTATCCTCAAACCCATTTATAACCACACGTCAGGGGAGTTTGATGCCCCTGAATACATCCAGCCCAAAAAGTTTGTCATCGTTGAAGGGCTGCTGGGCTACTCCAGCAAACTTGCCCGCGATGCTTACGATGTCAAGGTCTATCTAGCGCCTCCTGAGGACCTCCGTACCAAATGGAAAATCAAGCGCGACACCCGTAAGCGTGGCTATGGCGAGGCTGACGTGTTAGCCGCTTTGGCCCAGCGTGAGCCTGACTCTGAAGCATTCATCCGTCCCCAACGAAAGTGGGCTGATGTTGTCGTCACCTTCTACCCCCCTAATATTCCAGAGGAAGAAGCAAACGACCTGCTACTCAATGTCAACCTGGTACTGCGTCCGACGATCCCTCACCCTGACTTTACCGATATTCTAGACAGCGATCTGGGTAAAGCCATCCGTCTGGGTCTAGAGCGCGACATGGGTAAACCGGTAGACGTACTTTCTATCGATGGCCATGCCACACCGGATCAGGTTCAACAGCTAGAGCGAATTCTATGTGGAGATGTTCCCTATCTAGGCCAGTTCTGCAGCTTAGAGGGCAATCAAGAAGTCGGTAAAATTGTCGGTACCACGGGAGAAACGCTCCAAAGCTATCCCCTAGCGCTAACTCAGCTTCTGATTACCTATCACATGCTAAAAGCCATGAATACCACTGGGAAAGTAGCGGCTGTCGTGTAGAACGCGCACCTTGCTCCCAGGTTTTTTACCTTACCAAGGCCCTGCAGGTTTCTATCTGCAGGGCCTTGGTTTTGGACATGGACTGACAACTGAATCCATGTGGCACAATGACCGTGCGTCTCATGAGCCTGCGCCTTTTTGAGTACAGCCATACTCTCCAAATGGTTTCCCTATGTTTGGTTTGCCTAAACTACCGCCTATCCACGAGTTTGAAACCTATGCCCACTGGCGTCATCGGTTTATGCAGCGACGGCTGCGATTGGGGATTTTGTTTGGGCTCTTTTATTTCGTTACTTTTTTACCCCTAGATACCCTCTCGTATTTCACCACCGGTCGCGATCCGTTTGATCGGTTGTGGATTCTCACCAATCTGGCGCGCATAGGGCTGCTATTAGTCTGTTTGGGGTTAACTCGCAAAAATGTCTATCGCCCTCGCCGAACCACGGCTGTTTTTTTGTTGGCCTCGTGGTCCATTAGCCTGCTACATCGATTCCATGAAACCTACACAGGACTTGCTACCAACTCACCGATTGAAGAGCCCGATCTGTTTAGCTGGGCACTGTCTTTTATTACCCAGGCCACGCTCATTCCAGTGGAGTGGCCGCTACATCTAATTTCTCAGCTGGGGGCGATTGCCTACTACTTTGGAGTGAATCCACTGCTGGGCCTGCAGGTCGTCCCCCCAGGATTTCCGGCGGCCAGTCTTTTGCTCAATACATTTTGGATTTGTTGTATTTGCAACTGCTCAGTTTATTTTTACGAAAAACTATCGCGGGCAAACTTTGCCACCAATCGTCAGCTGTTGGAGGCTCAGGAAAAATCTGAGCGGCTGTTGCTCAATATTTTGCCGGGTCCCATTGCTGAGCAGCTAAAACAGAGCCCCGACATTATTGCTGAAAGTTTTGCTGAGGTGACGGTACTGTTTGCCGACATTGTTAATTTTACCCAGCTGACTGAAACCCAGCCCGCTGCGAAGATTGTCGATCTGCTCAACCAGGTGTTCTCACGATTTGATCAGCTGGCCGAAAACCATGGTCTAGAGAAAATCAAAACCATTGGCGATGCCTATATGGTGGCAGCAGGGCTACCCCAGCCCCAGGCTAACCACGCCGTGGCCGTGGCTGCCATGGCGGTAGAAATGCAGGAAACATTGGTGGATTTTAATACCCAGACAAACCAAACTATTGCCCTGCGGATTGGTATCCATACAGGGCCTGTGGTGGCGGGGGTGATCGGTCTGAAAAAGTTTGCCTATGATCTTTGGGGTGACACCGTCAATACGGCCAGTCGCATGGAGTCCCATGGGATTCCAAATCAGATTCAAATTAGCGAGGCGACGTATAAACAGCTGAAAGACTGTGACCATCACTATGAGTTTCAGCCACGGGGACCGATTGTCATCAAGGGAAAAGGATCAATGGTGACTTACCTGATGGCCCCGGCTTCATAAAAAACTTTATTCAGTGGCTGTGGCATAATCCATCTCCGTCCCTATCTGTAACAATTGGGGTCTGTATGGATTTCGAAGGAATAAATCATGGCCGACAATCGTAAAAGCCGCGTCGTTACCCAGGGGGTACAACGTTCCCCTAACCGTGCCATGTTGCGGGCTGTGGGTTTTGGAGATGATGATTTTAGTAAACCCATTGTGGGTTTGGCCAATGGCTACAGCACCATTACCCCTTGCAATATGGGGATTAATACTTTGGCTCTGCGGGGTGAAGCAGCTCTGCGGGATGCGGGGGCCATGCCCCAGATATTTGGCACCATCACCATCAGCGATGGAATTTCCATGGGCACTGAAGGGATGAAGTATTCTCTGGTGTCCCGCGATGTGATTGCTGATTCGATTGAGACAGCCTGTACTGGCCAGAGTATGGATGGGGTGCTGGCTATTGGCGGCTGCGATAAGAATATGCCAGGGGCGGTGATTGCGATCGCACGCATGAATATCCCCGCCGTCTTTGTCTATGGCGGCACCATCAAACCCGGCCACCTCGATGGCGAAGATCTCACCGTCGTCAGTGCCTTTGAAGCCGTCGGTCAGTACAGCGCCGGTAAAATTGACGAAGCCCGCCTCACCGCCGTCGAGAAAAACGCCTGTCCTGGAGCCGGTTCCTGTGGTGGCATGTTCACCGCCAACACCATGTCCTCGGCCATTGAAGCCATGGGCTTAAGTCTGCCCTACTCCTCCACCATGGCAGCAGAAGACGCCGAAAAAGCCGACAGCACTGAAAAATCCGCGTTTGTGCTAGTAGACGCCATCCGCAATCAGATTTTGCCCAGCCAGATTCTCACCCGTAAAGCCTTTGAAAATGCCATTTCTGTCATCATGGCCGTGGGAGGCTCCACCAACTCGGTACTGCACCTGTTAGCCATTGCCCACACCGTTGGTGTCAAGCTCACCATTGATGACTTTGAAGCCATCCGCAAGCGAGTCCCTGTTTTCTGCGACCTGAAGCCGTCCGGACGCTATGTCGCCACTGACTTACATAAAGCAGGCGGTATTCCCCTGGTGATGAAGATGTTGCTAAACCAGGGATTGCTCCACGGCGATGCCCTGAGCGTCACGGGTCAAACCATTGCCGATGTGTTGGCCGACGTTCCCGATCAGCCCAGCCCTGACCAAGATGTGATCCGTCCCTTTGACCAACCCATGTATGCCCAAGGACATCTCGGCATTCTCAAAGGCAATCTGGCCACCGAAGGCTCAGTCTCCAAACTCACCGGCATCAAAAAGCGCAGTATCACCGGTCCAGCCAGAGTGTTCGAATCCGAAGAAGCCTGTCTCGACGCGATTCTTGCCGGCAAGATCAAAGCGGGTAACATCATCGTAGTACGCTACGAAGGCCCTAGGGGTGGTCCTGGTATGCGAGAAATGTTGGCACCGACATCTGCCATTATTGGTGCTGGCTTGGGCGATTCTGTGGGTCTAATTACCGACGGACGTTTTTCTGGCGGCACCTACGGTATGGTCGTTGGCCATGTTGCCCCTGAAGCCTATGTCGGTGGCACCATTGGTTTGGTAGAAGAGGGTGACTCTATTACTATCGATGCGGATCAGCTGTTGCTGCAGCTGAATATCTCGGACGAGGAGTTAGCGAAACGCCGAGAGAATTGGTCAGCGCCTGAACCTCGCTATAAGCGTGGTGTGTTGGCAAAGTATGCAACATTAGTCTCATCGAGTAGCCAAGGTGCCGTTACCGATAAAGACTTGTTCTAAAGTCTCCTCAAAGTCCCCCAGGATTGGGGGATTTAGGGGGCTCAATTTTGAAATTAATTGTGCTCATCTACTTAGATCGAGTTTCGAATCCGCTCAACTCTCGAAGCTAGAAGGTTGAGCGGATTCGAAACCGGGGTGATCGGGTACATCATTTAGCCGCAGATCCCTTAATGCATCAGCCGTCGTTCTCTAAGTTAAAATCTTTGGCATCGGACATGTTGTAAATTTCCACCTTTTCTCCAAGCCTGAGCATGCGTTTGCCCAGCCTAGGAAAGTCTGCAATTTCGATATCGAGATTTTCTCCTCCCATTAAATAAATCAGCTCTTCATCATATGGATTACGCAGGTGGTGGGCGACTGATGGTGTTGGAAATCCCATAAAATCGCCTGACTCAACTTTGAACTCTTCGCCGTCAATTTCTGCAATACCACGCCCTGAAATGATGTAAATCCATTCTTCTTCTCGGTGATGAGCGTGGTAAATAAAGGACTCTTTGCCGGGTGGTATTTTTGCGAGGCTGATACCTGTGCGCTGCAGCCCGACCAGAGGACTCAGATGAGTGCCGCTGATTTGCGAGTTAGCGTTCCAGGGATGTGAGAAAGTGGCTGCTTGCTCCGCTATCTCTTGGGCTCGTAAAAGAAAGACTTTTTTCTCTGGCTCTGACATATCAGACACTTGCTCCTGCTCAGAGTATTCTCTATTAAAAACTATATAGCGTTCCTATTTGATCATAGGGACAATTCTGGGGATTTTTAGACCTGTCCCTATGATCTTACCGTGGCTAAAGGAGGACTGAATATCTTCCTGAGCTTACAGCCGCCTGACCAACATGCTGATTACCTCATCGGTTTGCGGTCTCAAGATCAGTCGATTGTCTGGCACTTCGATCAGCGGGCTCCAATAGCTGGTTTCTACGTAGCGTAGGTTGTGCAGCAGATGGATGGTCTGACGGATGTAGTCGGGATGACCCAGCAAGATATGCCGGATAGAGCCACCGGGCGGCAGGCTACCGGAAAAGTCGGCGGGCGGCGGCATCTGAAATGCCTGATTTGAAAAAGTCATAGGGGCGTTTTCCTTTGGATATTGGGCGTTTAACCCACGAAACGACAGGGAGGAAATGCCCCCAAAAACTCAGCCACCCTGCAACTAAACTCAGGGTGGCTGTAAAATGCTCACAGCTCACCAACTGCCATATCAGTTGGAAGGGTTAGCGGGGTGGCAGTGTTGGCGCACTACCATCTCGCGCGGCTAAATTTTTGGGTGCGGAAAGACAGCCGTTGTCAGCTGCCTATTTAGTAGGCTATCAGCCCCAGATTATCGAGTCAAGCGAGTCTTGATGGGACTGACATATTCACACATATTTAAGGTCTCACAGATTACAGTCTCCAAATCTGGATATAAGAGCACAGAATGCTCTTCCAATTATTTCTATCTCCTCTTCAGGATAAAATGACACACTGTAATACAACAATGGGAAAATGAGAACTGGTAAATGCCCCTTCGGAGCAGAGCTAACCCATTGCATTTCTGACTCAAGAAGACGCCAAGAACCATTTTCACGCCAGCCTACGGCATCTCCATATTTCTGAAACGCCTCACCATAGTATCGTCCATCGGCTAGTCCATGGCATTTATGGTAGACCTCTTTCTGAAAGGTGAATCCATATCTTCCCTTACTGTATTTCATCCATAATTTATCTATTCTGACAAGAACATCGCAGGGAAAATTTATAAGCGCATTAGGAGAAAAAATATCTGCACTAAAAGAATACTCTATTTCATCATGTATTACATCTATATCTATGGCTTCTGTCTTATTTTTGAGTGTCACATACATCAGTGTGCGAGTGATGTCATTTGCTTTTTGCCACTGCCTATTTTTTAATGATAGTTCTAGTATCTCATATACTTTTTCTATCCCAGAAGAACTATTTGATTTGGTTTCTGGATGACTCTGTGTTGAATTTGTACTTCTAGTTTTTGAAGGCTCAGGTTCTTCATAAGCTGAAGATAAAATCTGTCCAGCAACTGACTGCTCAATATGTAAAACATCTTCATCCCTTAGTCCTAGATGTTGTTGATAATCCTTTAAGTCCGCGATAGTAAGTAAACTGAGCGAAGGTTCTTCTTCAAGACTTTGCTTTAGCGTAGTACAGTAGTCTCCTAATTTACGCTCATATTCCTGATATGGCGCAACTACCTCTGCCTCAATCGCTGCTGCAACTGAATCTGATAAACCACATTGGCGTCTCAGCGACATTAGTTTGCGTTGCGCAGGAATAGTAAATTTTCCGCTTCTAACTTTCTTTTCTACTTCTTTTCTATATTGCAGTTCGGGTTCATCTTTTGGAGCTTGAGCAATTACGACCCGGTATCCTTCATCTTTCAGAGCAATAAGCTTAGGACTCATTGCAGGCGATGCTTCACATACTTTGCGGCGCGCAAATTGGTGAAGTTCATCAATAGTAATAACACCATCACCGTTAGCATCTGCTGTTCCTTTTTCAACACCTTCTACTAAATAGCGGGTGTAAATCGACAATCCTGATTCCTTTTCTTCAAATGAGTAATCAACGGAACTGGTAGATGTCAAAACGACTCTGCCTTCAGCACTAAGTTGTTCTGTTAAGGCAACTTCTCCATCATCTTTAACCAGAACATCACCAAATGCGCCGCTGAAGCAACAATCTAAAATTACGATTTGCGTTTTAATACGACTAAATCGTAAGTAATCGTGTAATACATTAGCCGAAAAAGCAGTAGAAAGCACCAAACGGCCTCGAACCTTTTCAGTGTTAGTTGCTCCTATATAAAGATTACGCTGTTCATCTTTAAGACCATGTCCGGAGAAATAGAGTAGTACAGTATCATCGGCCTGTTTCGAGTTTAGCCATCGCTCAATATTCTGGGCCAGAGCTTCACGCATTGGGTTCAGCAAAGTTTGTACCTGAAATCCGCCTAGATCTGGATTGCCCAGCATACGCTTCATGGCTGCAACATCCTGAGTAGCCGAAGGTAATGTTGGTAAATTTTCTGAATAGTCTGAGACACCAATCAATAAAGCGAACTTTCCCATATGTGAATCTAACCTCACGATATTGCCAGACTTGAGCTTATCCTCAGCATAGATTTTATTTTTGGTAGATCCTCACATGTAGAGAATCCAGTTGACCAATCGTTTCTAAAGCTCGATCAATATCTTCTTGATTGCGGTATTCGATACTATATTGCCTGTCACCGCTTTTATAGGTTAGAGCTAGTTTTTGCCCATAAAAACGATGACCTAAGAAATCCAGCGCTCTTCTAATATTTTTACGGTTTATCTCGGCTGTCAAAACACCACCGATGAAGGCTAATGTTCCCGATTTTGCGTGTTCAGGCAAATCATTTTCACGAGCCATCTGGACTGTTTCTACCAAATCACCAGATGCCATCTCATTTGCCAGTGTTTGAGAAGCTATTTTTAGTTCTTAATTATCCAAATCTAAGGCTTCAGTAAGATCGATAGTCACTTTGAGAATTTTAGACATATAGACAAAATTGATAACAACAAAGAGTTAGATAGTCGATAGGTATTCAGGGCTGTAGAGTCACTTAATCGCTTACTAGGATTGCTCAATATGGTAGGCCGTAATAGCGACCGCCTCATCTGGACTGTAAATCGATTCAATACGGCGATAGATATCGTGTCGCCACCAAATCTTGACTCGTTTGCCCTTAGCAGGCGCACTACCCAAACGCTGATAGCCTGCATCGGTTAGTAACTTTTCAAATTTTTCAGCCGGTAATGTCTTATCTGTAATCTGCTCAATACCATCAAGCTTATGCTTATCGAGGGTCATAGCTGTCTTGGTATGTGCTGTAGATTCGATAGCCGGGTAAGACTAAAGCTATACCAATGTCGCTGTGAATGGTGCCTGCATAGTTTTCTTCTGGTTGACTACCGCCAAAGCGAAATTTGATTGGTCCTGCCCAAATGTAGAAACCAGGTATCAGAGCATCTAAGCTGTAGGCAATAGCTTGCAGAGTATCAGTCTTTGCCTTAGATATAGATTGTTTGCCCTGTTGGGAAGTCATTAGCAGTCTGTCTTGACCTTTAACTGAGTCCATATAGTATAGCAAGCGTAGGGTAAGCATCTCCATCTCAAAACTGCGGCCATTTATCTAGACTACTTCTGTCCCGCCATTCCAAGAATTCGTGGGACAGTTAATAATAATGCTGGGGGACTGCATCGGCTGTCAGCAGTGTAGGTAAACAGTGCGGGCAACAAAGAGATAGTAAATATTTGACAATAGTCCGGACAGAAAAGCGAGAGAAATAGCCAGAAAAGCTATTCAGGCACTAAGGTTTTGTTAACAGACAAACCCACCTGAATAGCCATGACATGCATCATACCGGGTCTACTACGAAAAGTGGG
>NZ_JADEXP010000079.1 GCF_015207065.1 Leptolyngbya cf. ectocarpi LEGE 11479
GCCTGAGTAAGGATTATGAACGCTTACCCGAATCATCTGAGGCCATGATTTATATTGCCATGACTCGCTTGATGCTCAGGAGACTGGCATGATTTGATACACCCCTCTACCTTTTAAAACATCCTCTCAGTAGGTTTTAAGTACTGATCAAACCACCGTAGCTGCTCCCACAGCACATGTTCTATCGACTCTTTAGCTCGATATCCATGGTCCTCAAAGGGAAGCAACACTAAACGAGCCGTTCCCCCCGAGCCACGCACGGCTTCATAGAAAACTTGGGACTGGGCCGTCAGGGTACCGGGGTTAGAGTCGCTGTCACCATGGATAATCAAAACCGGCTCGTTGATCTGGTCTGCAAAAAACGTGGGTGAGACCTGAATATAGACATCCCTCGCCTCAAACAGGGAACGGCGCTCGGCCTGGAAGCCAAAGGGCTGATTGGTTTTGTTGTATGACCCACTGCGGGCAATGCCTGCGCGGAATAAATCCGTATGCGCCAACAGATTGGCCACCATCAGCCCACCGTGACTGTGGCCGATAATACCAATACGTTCAGGGTCAGCTACGCCTATATCAACCGCTTTGGCAATAGCGGCCTTGGCATCGGCCACTAGCTGAGGCACAAACGTATCGTAGGCGGTCTCAGGGTCACCGATCATGGGCATCGCAGTCTGGTCTAGAACGGCATATCCGTGCAGTAAAAAGTACAAATGCGAGGCCCCGTACAAACGCATAAAGCGCTGGGCAGAGCCTCTCACCTGACCTGCGATCGCAGCATCGGAGTACTCCTGGGGATAGGCATAGAGCACGGTGGGTAGCCGCGTGCCCTCTTTGTACCCAGGGGGCAGATATAGGTGAAAGCTAAGGGGAACGCCGTCTTCGCGTTCGTAACGGACAATGCGGTTTTCAATCTCACGTAGCTGGGGCGTAGGATCGTCAAAGTGTGTGATCGGTTCACGGGTGAAGGCTCGAGTAGCTTCGCCGACGGCGGCCTTGGTCTTCTGACCAAATGTGGCCAGGTAGTAGTTGGGCACATCAATGGCGGATTCAGAACGTAGCACAAAGCGAGTCTCATCTCCAGCGAAGGCTACAAAGGATTCATAACGATCGGGAGCACAGCGAAACAAACGCTCTGTCTCTCCAGTTTTTAGATCGCGCAGATCCAAGAAAGGGCGGTCACCTTGGTCCGTAGCACCGCTGCCACGAAAGTAGATCGCATCGCCCTGTTGCCGCATCACCCAGCGACCATTGGGTAGAACCCGAAATAAGGGAGAGCCAGGATTACCGTAGCGATCGTCTTCGTTGAGATCAAACCATAAACGGGATGTTCCCTTGTCTACATCCAGCAGCCATATGTAGCGCCAGCGACGTATCCGTTCACGCTGGCTGAGCATCAGCGTGCCCCCTTCAGCAGTCCAGCCTTGCCAAGATTGGATCCGATGCTCGGCGCGAAAAACAACCTGGGGTACTGATGTAAAGGGGGCCTCTAAACGCATCAACTGGTCTCGGTGGGGCACGTCAGCCAAAGGATCGCCGCCGTCCAACGCTTCTACCCAGAAGAGTGTATGGGGAGCTGTAGGACGCCAGGCCACCGCGCGCGGTCCCACGGGCACCCCTTGGGGTGGCACATTATCAGCCACAGGCAGTGATGCAATGCTTGCAACAACGTCACCGCTGGTGTTCCACACCTCCATCTCACTGGCAAAACGTCGCCAGGTAACCTCATGAGACCAAGGACTCACCAGACGCTTGACGAGGAGATACTCTCCAGATGGTGAGAACTGAGCCACAGTGTAAGGAGCCGGGGCACCGATAGTCTTTATCTGATTTGTTCTCGGATCGACAATTACCAGCTCGGAGGTGGTGTAGTACTCAAACAGAGCATCGTCATGGGCTGTTTCAAGCAGGTTGCGGGCCTCGTAGGTAGAACGGGCTGACGCTCCGGCTCCTTCTAGGATATCGGGGCCGATTGGGATAGCGGGCGGTGCAGGTACTGGCCCTCGTTGCGGAATGCGACGCACTAGCAGCCGCTGCTGATCGGGTAGCCAGCTAACGGCATTGCCCAGTAATGAGTTAAGGGCTATTCCTTCGAACTCCTCAACATTGCCTTGTACCGAACCCAGCCACAGACCAAGGTGATCGCTATGCCTGACAATGAGCGCAAAGTGCTGACCGTCAGCCGTCCATCTCACTCCATAAACTTCAACGTCTGCGGGCAGATCGAGGCGTGATGACACACCGCCCTCTACACGTACTAAGCGCAGGGACGTACCCCCATGCTGGCCATGGTGACCGTTGATAGCAGGATTAACTCGCAGACCCGCCAGTTTGTGCATCGGTGCGGCCAGTTCAGCTAGGGGCGGATAGAGCACCGGATCGGCAAGCAGCATATACTCTCCACTGGGGGCAGTCCACACCCGAGGGAACTGCTGAGCGTGCATTACCTCTTGTATTTCTTCAGGGGGAGACTGCCACTGCGACGTCAGGTTGTTTTCTGATGCTTCTAGACTGACTGCCATCATGAATCCTGCCACTGTTAATACAAGTAAAATTAAGACTTTTATGGTTAGTCGCTTCATTGTTATCCCCATACACCTATGGAGGCTACCCAATATCAGCACAACAACTTCTACTTGGGCAACACAATGTAAGAGACAATGTTCGTTATTAAGGTTCCATTATCCTGGCTGTGCCAGAGATACGGATAGAGCTACCGCGTTCTGGAGGGATTTTGGCTTTTAGGTGCGATCGCATCCCCATATCTTCACCTTGCACTATATTGATCATGCCGTTGTGTGGCCATCCAATGTCCCGTAGGTAGCCAGCAAACGCAGCCGTTGCCGCCCCCGTTGCCGGATCTTCATAGACGCCACCCGAGGCAAACGGATTACGGGTATGAAACCGCTGTAGCGTTTCTGCGTACACTAATGTAATGGTCACTAATCGCTCTCGGTTCATCAGATCGCGACCCGATGCCAGATCGTACACCATTGCCGCCAGCAATTCCCTCGTCTTTAGACCCAGTACCAAGTGCTCCGCACCACCATTGATACGGGCCGGTGGAATATCAGGAACGTTCATAGCCCCTCACTCTTCCGACGGAGATCCAAATCGATACCCTTTGCCATAAACCGTATGAATCAAAGTAGCCTCACCATCATGCTCTACTTTGCGTCGTAACAAACGCATTTGAGCCGCTAGGGCATTGCTGCTAGGTTGACCATTCGTCCCCCAAACAGCATCATAAATCTGCTGATGAGTAAGCAGCTGATCCGGATCTTGCATCAGATAGCCAAGCAGCTGAGCTTCTTTTTCCGACAGTTCAATCGTGCGTTCGGGCAGCATGCCCCCACCTCGCTTAGCGATTTGATTAGCACTGTCCAAGGTTAGGTCTTGATACTGCAGAGCTGTTGTTTGAATCTCTTCTCGGATAGGAGGACGTCTCAAAAGAGCCCGTACCCTTGCCAACAACTCGCGTAGCTCAAAGGGTTTAACTAAATAATCATCTGCGCCTGCATCAAGACCTTCTACACGATCATCCAGGGTATCTTTAGCAGTAAGAAAGAGAACTGGGGTGGTAAGGTGGTGCTCTCTCAACCGCCGACACATCTCCAAACCACTTAGCCCCGGCATCATCCAGTCGAGAATCAGCAAATCAAACTCACCATCAGCCGCTAGCTCATAGCCAGCCTCACCATCATGGGCCACCTTCACGCTATAGCCTTCACGCTGCAGCACTCGACTCAGCGGCTCAGTCAGCTCTACCTCATCATCAACCAGCAAAATTTTCATGATGGCTATAAAAGTTACGATATAATCTCACTCACGACTGTTTCTATTCCCGTCACGAACACTTGAAAGCTCTGAGAACAATTGCGTTTTTTGTCTAAGTATGGTCCAGTAGCACGCGAGCCAGATACTTTCTGATACTTTCTTGTGGTCACTTTTGAGAGTTCTTCATAGGCGTTATTCAGCATATCTGGGTTACGAAACTTTTGTTTATCCTGTTGCTTTGCTAGGCCAGATAACCCCAGACCATTCTCTACCGCTTTTAGATCACCGATATACCAACTCTCTAGTTCTCGACAAGCAATCCTGACTAACGTGTTCGGTTTACCTGCTTGATTACACAGCCTGACCAAATTATTTTTGACATCAGTACAGTTACCACTATCTTGATCTCGTAAAATCACAAACTTCGTCCGAGGGTTTAACCAAGTCCGAAGCTTTCTTGAAAGATTTTTTTCTAGATCGGTCTTTCCTTCAAAAATAATATAACGAGGAACAATATGTGCAGGCAGTATTTTAGGTAAAAGCCCTTCTAACATTACCTTAGCACTACGCTCCTCTAGTAAAAAAACAAGTTCCCAAACTGTCACTGCGGGTCAATACCTCCTAAAAAACCTTGCTTCCATAGATATCCCATCTGGTCTCCGGCTTCCATTAGAGCCACTAACTGACTATCATCTTTTGCACGCATAACCTTGGTGTAACCGTCTTGCTTTCTCAACCAGAAAACTTCATCGATTTGAGTTGCATTGAGGAAATCCGGAGAATGGGTGGAAACGAACACCTGACCACCGCGTATAGCATAACTTCGGAATTCTTCTGCCAGTTCCGGCATGAGACTAATGTAAAGCTGATTTTCTGGTTCTTCTACGCATAGTACTGGGTGAGGAGAAGGATCGTAAAGCAAGACCAGATAAGCAAACATTTTGATCGTTCCATCTGAAACATAGCGATCAATAAAAGGATCTTTAAAGGAGCCATCTTGAAACTGGAGTAACAGCCGCCCATCCTCTGTACTTATCGTTTTGACATCTATTACACCAGGAACTCGATGCTTAATCACATCAATAATCTCTTGAAAAATATCGGGATGATTTTCAAAAATATTACGAGCAACTAGTTGCAGATTATCACCACTGTCAGATAGATGTTCCTCATAGCCAGCAGAATCCTTAGCACCACGAGCGGCTGAAATATGAAAATCCGAAATATGCCAATTTTCGATTAGTTTACGGAATGCACTAGCGGCTTTAAAGCGCTCAAATTGTCCCAAGCCTTTGATCGCTAAGATATCGGGTGCATCCAACTCTTGTTCTTCTCGATCGAGTTCCGTATCTTGCTTAGAAAAGTCCTCTTCATTATTAATTGCAGACCCTATACCTTGAGAAAAATCCAGAAAGTGATAGGGACTACCATATCGTCCACGTTTATATCGTAGTATCTCTCGTTTGACGACAATCCTATTAGACTTTTCTTCTGTAATGCACAGAATGTAGGTAACTAATCTTTCTGTACCTGCGATGTCTAGCCTAAACTGAATTTCTATCTCAATCTTATTCTCATCGGCATTTCGGCTAACAACTTCCTGGAATCCTCCCCGTACTTGCAAAGCACGCCTTACATTAAAAAACAAGCAATCCTTTAAGAACCCAAAAATGTCAAGCAGTGTAGATTTTCCAGTTCCATTTGCGCCAATCACCACGCAAAACGGAGGGATATCCCGCATTTCAACATTCTGAAGGGCCTTGAAGTTAGTGATCTTTAGCCGCTCAATTCTCATTTCATAACCATCCTGATTGAGGCCATGTTTTTACTCAGGCAGCGTGTACTGATCGACAATCTTCTTAGCGTAGTCAGGTACGTGATCCTCTAACTTTTCAGGATGATTACGCTTGACGTAGAGATAGTTACGGGTGAAGTGAGAGTCAATAGAGAATCGTGCATACTCCAGCCCTTTGGGACCTACTTTTTCGATTACAACACCCATGAGCTTGGCGGCCCACATGGGCAGGGTGACGCCTTTGTCGTAGGCAGGGATGCTGTTTTGTACGGCCTGCTTGCGATCTCCCTGGGACATGACTGGCTGAGTCGCTAACTGATCGTTCACCAGATCCAACATTTCTTGGCCAGTGTCGTTACGCACCACTACCCACTGCCAGCCAAAGGGTGCGCCCATATAACCAACAACAAGATCCGCGAGAGAATTCACATAGTCAAAACAGCTCATGCAGGATGGGGCAAACACATCTTTGAGCTTGTTGGTTTTAAGACCAAAGAAAGGGACTTTCTCAATTGAGCCATCTTCGTGTTTGAAGTGCACTCGAAAATCTTGCATAAATTCGTAATGCACTACAGTCTCAGGAGAACGACTGGTGGTATCCAGAAACTTTTGCAAACCAGTACGACTAACGTTGTCGACACAGGGAGTGCCTAATACATAAAGTTTTTCTAGACCCAGCTCGTGTTGCACAGCGCGCAATGCCTGAATCTGACAGCCGACTCCAATGGCCAGTACCCGCTTCATCCCTGATTGCTCGAGCTGGTCCAAAATTGACAGATTAGGCGACAGGGTAGGCTTATTAACACGGGCAGCCAGGATTTCCTCTGGAGTCTTAGCAATTACTGGCATCGGTTGAAAGCGATCCTCTTTTGTGTTTTGCACACAGACTACACCTTCAACCAAACCTTGATTGAGCATTTCAATGGCGATGGAGCTGACAATACCGGTCCACTGGGCTCCTTCGATCGGCTCCGTTTTACGGGCAGCCATCATCTGCTGATGCACCCCAAAATACACATCGTTTTCATTCTCTAAATCACGGCTGCGACCATGACTCTGAGCTTCTAGCTCAGGAACCTGCTGGTTGATAAACGCACAGGCTTCTTTTACATAGTGAATGTAGGAGGTGTCGCAAAGACCACAATCGCTACATAGCTCTTTGGCTGGACGCACAGCGCCTCGGCGTAGACCCTTGGACTTTTTGTGCGCGTTGGATGCAGATGGAGAAGAAGAAGCCAGGGTCATATGAAATCGATTATGTAGAAACTAGCTTATGGCTGCCTTCATTATCCGCAAAGGTTGACTTTTTTTCGCGGAAGGAGGGTTTTTATGAAGAAATAATACGGCTTATTCGTGGTATTTCGTTACTCCCAGGAAATTACGGGTTTCCTCTTGAAAATCAACCACCCTAAAGATGGGTTGATAGGTAAAGTAGAATAGCGTTCCCATTTACGTCACCTATTTATCTGTCCTGTCTGTCAAGATGATCTGCTGTTTAAATCCTGATTGCTTGGTACCGGTTAACCCTGATGGGGTTACTGTGTGTCAATCCTGCGGCAGTCCTCTGACAGAGTTGCTCCGCAATCGCTATCGCCCGATCAAGCCATTGGGGCAAGGCGGGTTTGGCAAAACCTATCTGGCAGAGGATGCCGATCGTCTAGATACGCGCTGTGTGATCAAGCAGTTTGTTCGTCAAGCTAGTAATAAAACCTTTGACAAGGCCCTTACCCTATTCAATCAAGAAGCAATTCGCTTAAATGAGCTGGGCGAACATTCTCAAATTCCGTCCTTGCTAGCATATTTTGAACAACAAGGAAATTTTTATCTAGTCCAGCAAGAGATAGAAGGCAATACGCTACTGCAAGACGTTAAAAAGAAGGGGCCTTTTGATGAGGCCAAAATTCGTAGCCTGCTGCATCATTTGCTGCCTGTATTGCAGTTTATCCACGATCGCAACGTGGTCCATCGGGATATTAACCCAACCAATATCATCTGCCGCCGCCAGGACAACAAACCGGTACTGATTGACTTTGGGATTGCTAAGCAATTAGAGGCATCGCTCTTCGATAAGCCAGAACAAACCGGTACCCGCATCGGAACTGAAGGGTATTCCCCCATCGAACAGCTGCGTAGCGGCGAGGCCTATCCTTCTAGCGACCTCTATAGTCTTGGGGCCACCTGCATTTGTTTGATGACGGGGCGTAAACCTGAGAAACTCTACAGTCCTCTGGAAGGGCGATGGGTGTGGCAAGAGCATGTGATTGCGGCCGGACGCACTGTTACCTCTGGATTAGCGGCTATTTTGGATCGGATGCTCAAAGATTTTATTAATGAGCGCTATCGATCGGCTGTGGAGGTTTTACAAGATTTAGAATCTTTACCGGCATACCAGCGGTCAGTTCCGGGCTGGACTCGACAACGACCTGACAATCAAGAGAGCCTGATGTCTGATGCTATTAGCTCGGGTGACGTCAGCCGCGATTTGAGTGGTCAACTATTTTCCCAGGACCTAAGCTCGGAATTTAAGCCAGATCATCCACCCACGGCCCCGCCCCATCGGCAATCTGGTGCTCCACCGATTTCTCAGCCCCGTTCTGGTCCCGTGTCTCGGTCTAGTGCGGGTTCTCGGCCCCGTTCTGGTTCCCAGCCTAGACAATCAGCCAGTCGGCCCAAGTCATCTGGGCCTTTATCAGCCGGGCAATCGCGAGGCAGACAGTCGGCTCCGATCTCTAAAGGTCAGTCGGCTCCGATTTCTAAGGGCAAGCTTCCACCAATTTCCAAAGGCCAGTCTGCGCCTACTTCCAAGGGCCACTCTGGAAGAGTTTCAGGTAGGCTTTCTGGGCCAACGAGCTTGGGAACACCGTTGACGGGGTCTTCTGCTTTGGGATCATCGGGCAATCGGATCTTCTCAGATATGACTACAAGGGCCCAGTCTTCAGGGATTCGCAGCGGTCTGTCTGGTCCCTCTAACTGGGTGTGTACCCATACCCTGGAGGGCCATAGCTCATGGGTTTCAACAGTGGCTTTCAATCCTAAATATAGAGTGCTTGCCAGTGGGGGGTGGGATGACACGGTTAACCTTTGGGATATCCAGACGGGCTCTCTTACCATGTCACTCACTGGCCATGCTCGAGGCATTAATGGGGTGGCCTTTAGTCCCCTCGGTCAAGTTTTGGCAAGCTGCAGCGATGATGACACCATTCGCCTTTGGAATACGGGTACCGGGAATCTGTTGCATGTGCTTAAGGGGCATCGCCATGATGTCACTTCGGTGGCCATTGGGCGACGGGGCTCGCTACTCATTAGCGGTAGCGAAGATCGCACGGTCGGTGTGTGGAATTTGGAGCAGGGCAAGCTGGTCAAAGTGCTCTCAGGCAATGCTGGTATGATTCGCTGTGTGGATATTTCACCCGATGAGGAACTCGTCGTCAGCGGTGGCTTTGATAACAAGATTCGGCTGTGGCAACTTGGCACTGGAGAGATATTTCGGGTGTTGCCAGGGCATCTGAATTCGGTGAACGATATCACGATTAGTGAGGATGGGCGCTTGATCGCCAGTGCTGGCAAAGATCGGTGTATAAAGCTTTGGAGTCTGCGTTCTGGCAATCTCATCCATACGCTCAAAGGACACACTCGTGAGGTGAATGCGGTTGCGATCGCACCCAATCAGCGCACCGTTGTCAGTGCTGGCGGGGATAGCAACATCAAGGTATGGGATACGAAAACTGGAGAACTGGTGGAAACCTTTTCAGACCATGGCAATTCGGTGACTGCGATCTCAATTCATCCCAACGGTCGATTTATGGCCAGCGCCAGTTCTGATAAGACTATTAAGCTGTGGCATAAAGAATGATCCCGATCCCCCATGCCTGAAGGCCCCGAAATTCGCAAAGCCGCCGATAAGATCGAGCAGGCCATCAAAGCCAAAACTACCCACGAAGTTTTCTTTGCCTTTGACCATTTAAAGCCCTATGAATGTGAGCTTACTGGGCAAAAAGTACGCCAGGTAGAAACTCGGGGTAAGGCGCTGCTGATCCACTTTGATAATCATCTGAGCATCTACAGCCACAACCAGCTCTACGGTGTTTGGATGGTGCGCAAGGCCCATAGCTATCCGACCACCAAACGCCAGCTGCGTTTGGCCATCCACAATAGTAAAAAATCAGCTCTGCTCTACAGCGCATCTGATATTGAGGTGCTCACCCCTGACCAAATTCCCACCCATCCCTTTTTGAGTAAGCTAGGCCCCGACGTCCTCAGTGCCCAACTCCGTCCGGCCCATATTCTCGAACGACTGACCGCTAAACAGCATCAGCGGCGTCAGTTCACCACCCTGTACCTGGACCAGCATTTTCTGGCCGGCATCGGTAACTATTTGCGCAGTGAAATTCTCTATGTCGCTCGGCTTCATCCCCGGCTGCGCCCCATCGACTGTAGTGAGACCCAGCTAGAAGAGCTAGCCAAAGCAAGTATTGCAATCCCTTACCAGTCTTACCGCTATAACGGCATCACCAATGACCTGGATCTAGCGAATCAGCTCAAAGCCCAGGGACAAAAGCGTTCCCAGTATCGTCACTGGGTATTTAGCCGCGCCGATTGTCCCTGTCGGGTATGTGGAACACCCATTGTCAAAGAGTTTGCCAGCAGTCGCCGATTTTATTATTGCCCCGTGTGTCAGCCCGCTTAACTACTCCCCCTTTCCCTCGTAAAATAAAGACTGCTTTCCAATCTGGCCATGGTGATCTCAAACCATTACAAAACCCTAGATCTGCATGAGTCCGCCTCCCAAGCGGACATCAAACGGGCCTATCACCGTTTAGCCAAGCAGTATCACCCCGATAGTCGGGCTAACGGCCATGGAGATCACGCCCGCATTAGTGAAATCAACGCCGCCTATGAAGTACTAGGCGATCCGGCTGCGCGCAAACGCTACGATACGCAGCGCGATGGGGGCAGAGCCCAGCGCATCAGTGACATTAGCACCCAGTATCAGCAGCGGCGCAAGGCCAACAAAAATGCAGACGATGCCCTAACAACTTGGATTCGCACCGTTTATAACCCCATCGATCGTCTGATTGGCAAAATTATCAGCCCGCTGAAGACAGAAGTGAGATCGCTATCCGCCGACCCCTTTGACGATGAGCTGATGGAAGTGTTTCAGAACTATTTAGAAACGTGCCGTGAGCTATTAGAAAAGGCCAAACAAAAATTCAAGTCCATGCCCAATCCGTCCCAGACCGCCAGGGTGGCTGCCAATCTCTACTATTGTCTCAATCAGCTAGAGGACGGTATCGAAGAAATCGAGCGGTTTACCTACACCTACGACGACAGCTACCTGCACACAGGCCAGGAACTATTCCGCATTGCTAAACAGCTCCGGCGTGAAGCCAAAGCCGACATGCAAGCGATTCTTTAATCAGAATCACTAGAGCGACTCTGGATCGATCCCTAATTCTCTCAGACGCTGAGCGAGACGTTCAGCCTGCTCCATAGCCTGTTCTGTAGCAGCTTCGGCCTGTTCTTTAGCGGCTTCGGCCTGCTCAGTGTCCGTCCAATACCAGTTGCCATCGGCATCGCACCACCGTAACCAAGGACCAGGCAGTCCTTCAAAATAGCCATTCCATAATCCCAAGCCAATGCCTAGCTCGTCTAGCCACACCATAGGAGTCTCAACTTGGACAGACTGTTCTGCGTAGCGAGTGCCAATCAATTTGAAGTAGCGCAGTCGTTGAGTATAGCGACTATAGACCAAATAATGAGGCACCCGAAGACACTGTTCATAGACCGTAAATTTACCGGGAGGTTTAGGTTTTGCCCCATTTTTTGGCTGCTCTGGTATTTCAGGAGAGCTGTCTGGAACAAGATCGCTCTCGCCATAAAACCGACCTAAATCTTCTTTCTCCGTCCTGGGTGAGAGGAACTCTACGACAATAGTGGGGGACTGTCCCTCTTGCCACACCACATAGCTCTGGCGTAGGTCATGGCCATCATAAAGACGAGGGACATTTAGCGCCAGAAACCAGTCGGGGCGCTTATGCCATAGAGGATGGTGAACATCATAGTAAACATTAATATCTGTACCGGTGAAGCGATTATCGGCAGCACAGGTTTCTAGAGATAGGGTACGACTCAGTAACTGGGGTTGATAATCATGAAATTCGTCAGGCAAACCGGGCTCCTCAGGAAACTCACTAGGCAGATCGTACATAGTAGGCAGCGTTTTGCGTGGGGAGAGCGGTGGCTGCATCTGAGGTATAGAGTGGCCAGTGGGTAAGTTCATCGGCAGGTAAGCCCTACGCTAGGCAACATACTGCCATTGTACAAAATGTATGAATACTCCCATGAACAGCAATGGCTCACCTGTGCCAAAGTCAGTTGCAAAAAATGTATGTCTCTAGACTATCCGGATATAGATCTCACTGAAACGGGCTAAACACCCCGAGTGGCTTTAATGCTGGAGATCATACGGTGGAAATATACCTGAGCGACAATTTTACCCCACAGTTGAGTGGTTTAGATGTACTCGACAGTGATATGGCCAACGATTTTACGAGTGCGGGCCATATAGGTCGCTCAGGTCGTCATCGTTTGAGTGGGATATCCCTTAACTATCGTGATGAGCTATTGGATACTCGAGCGGCAGAAACCGAGTATGAGCAATGGGGGCTATCCAGTGTTCCGGGGAACAGCGATAGCTTACATGTATCATCTCTACCCAACGCTCCAAAGCAGGGAATGGAGAAGGTTTCAAACTCGCTAGATTCTAAGGATCCCGTACTCGGCAGTTCTTTTCGCCAATCGCTTGTATCACCCTCAACAGAACTCGCCCACGTCGATAACAACAGTCTACAAACTGGGCAACTTAGTCTCGCACGGTTTGGTCTCTTTGACGCTTCGGGGGACAGTACGGCAAATACTGTCCTAGATGATGGAGCCCTACGACTCAACTATCGCTGGAGCGGTCGGATCGCGTCGCTCATAGATGTGCGTTTGGAGGTATTACAAAACAACCGCCTTACATCCACACTGGGCACTTGGACTGGGCACTCTGTTGCCAACGCGCTGGTAAATTTAGCAGACGTTAGTGGCTTAGCGGCGGGCAACTACGACTTTCGCCTCGTTGCTCGTCAAACTGACGGTACCGATATTTTCTCTGATGTTCGGTCAATCAATATTCTGCCCTGGCTAACGACAAGCGGTAGCTTTAGAGCGGACACCCTGACGTATAGTGGGGCGGCTAGGGCGTATGGCAGCTCTATTTTTTTGGGGCGAGGTGGCACCGATACCCTAGCGCTGAATAATATTTCAATGAGTGATGTGGCCAATATTAATGGGGTTGGCCTCGCTAATTTTTCAAATACTAATACCAATCAAGCAATTTTTGGCGGCACGGCCTTTGACTACTTGACACTGAGGAATGGTCGAGAAATCTACTTTCAGGGTATTGAATTTCTGAACTTTGCCGATGGCCGTCTAAATTTAATGGTTCAGCCCAACGATACTCACTTCACTCGCCAATGGAATCTTCACGTGTCGGATGTGCCAAGCGCCTGGCGATTTACCCAGGGAGCCAGAAATGTCCTGCTGGTTTCCCTGGATACAGGTGTGATCACGACCCTCACGAATCGTAACAACATTGTAGATACTGATCCAGGGCGCTTGTTGGTAGATGCCCTGAATGATGACGATGACACCAACGGCAACGGTCACGGACAGCAGGCTGTAAGTGTGATGGCCTCACTAGCCAATAACGGACGGGGAATTGCTGGAATTAATTGGCATAGTCCTGTCGAAATTCATGACCTTTATGGGCCAGATGACCGGGTGACTCTACAACAGGCAGTTGCGACTACACTGGCCTACGCTCGCCGTAATAATCTACGAGTGGTTTTTCAGGGTGGGATTCAGGGTGAGTATTGGCTAAATAGTGGAGGCACTCAGGCTCAGCTAGAGCGGCTAATTCGTAACAATGCTGACATCGCTGTGTTTGCGATCGCAGCTGGCAATGGCAACATCGACATCGACAACATCAACTGGGCGAACCCCAGTGTTAGAGATGGCCTTAGTGGCGGTGTCGCCCGGTTGCAAACCACCCAACGCAATGTCATCGCAGTGGGTGCATTAGCAAACCGTCATGCCAATAATTCCTGGGCGAATACCTGGCAGCAGGGCTTGATGAATGCAGGCCAGGTACGCCGGGCAAGTTATTCCAATTATGGGCGAAGCCTGACATTGATGGCAGCTACAGATTCTCCTGCCATAGACCGATTTGGTAGGATGAGATACTTCGGCGGGACCTCAGCCGCTAACCCCAACATGGCCGGTATCGCGTCTCTAGTGTGGAGTGTTAACTCGGCTCTCAGCGGTGGAGAAATTCGCCAAATTCTTACTGATACTGCTATGGACCTAGGCGCGGTAGGGCGAGATCGCTCGTTTGGCTACGGTCTAGTGAATGCAGATGCAGCAGTGCGGCGGGCGTGGGCACTCAATCGTAACCAAGATGTAGCGAACCTTCACAGAGGGCGCTCGATTATTGCTTAAGCTCAAAGGACCAGGGCAGAGAATAGAAGGATGCTAAGGAGCAAGGGAGTCTGCTTACTATTAGTCTGAACATCGCATTTGTGAAGATAAAAAATTCTATCTAGCACATATTGTTACAATAATCGTCTGCTTTGTATCCGACGGTTTCCCATGGCTTTGCCCATCGTTGCAATTATTGGTCGTCCTAATGTGGGCAAGTCTACTCTGGTCAATCGCTTGGCCGGAGCGCGCGAGGCGATTGTCTATGATCAGCCTGGTGTGACTCGCGATCGCACCTACCAACCCGCCTTTTGGCAAGACCGTGACTTTATGGTGGTCGATACTGGCGGTCTTGTCTTTGACGACGACACCGAGTTTTTGCCCCACATCCGCGAACAGGCCATGCTGGCCCTAGCCGAGTCCAAAGCCGCCATTTTTGTGGTGGATGGTCAAGAAGGCCCCAATGAAAGCGATCGAGAAATTGCCTCTTGGTTACGCCAGCAGGCAGTGCCAGTCGTGATCGCCGTTAATAAATGCGAATCAGAGGATCAAGGATTACTCCAGGCCGCTGATTTTTGGGAATTGGGTCTAGGTGAGCCCTACGCGGTTTCAGGTATCCATGGCAACGGCACAGGCGAACTGCTGGACGCCCTAATCACCCACCTGCCTTCTACCGAAGAGATTGAAGAGGACGACGAAATTAAAGTCGCCATCGTTGGCCGCCCCAACGTGGGTAAATCTAGTCTGCTCAATGCCTTTGTCGGTGAAAATCGCGCCATTGTTAGCAACGTGTCTGGCACCACCCGTGACACCATCGACATGGTGGTACGCCGCAAAGAAACGGTTTATCGCCTGGTGGATACCGCCGGTATTCGCAAAAAGAAGAACGTTAACTACGGCCCCGAGTTTTTTAGCATTAATCGGGCTTTCAAGGCCATTCGCCGGGCTGACGTGGTGCTGCTGGTGATCGATGCCCTAGATGGCATGACGGAGCAGGATCAAAAGCTGGCAGGTCGGATTGAAGACGAAGGACGCGCCTGCATCATTGTGGTGAATAAATGGGACGCCATTGAAAAAGACAGCCACACTATTTATGAGTACGACAAAAAGCTAGGGGGCAAGATTTACTTTTTGGACTGGGCCACCCGCATCTATGTCAGTGCTCTGACGGGGCAGCGGGTACCTAAGATTTTAGATGCCGTTGATGAAGCGGTGGTGCAGCACCGTCGCCGGGTGAGTACGTCTGTTGTGAATGAAGTGCTTGAAGACGCAGTTAGCTGGCATTCGCCACCCACCACTCGTCAAGGTAAACAGGGCCGCATTTACTATGGCACCCAGGTCAGCATCAGGCCCCCCACCTTCACTCTGTTTGTAAATTCCGGCAAACTTTTTACCGACAACTATCGCCGCTACATCGAGCGTCAGTTTCGCGAAAATCTGGGCTACGATGGCACCCCGATTCGCATCCTATGGCGGGGTAAGTCCATACGCGATATGGATCGTGAAAGTGCAAACCGAGCGACTAAGGTGTAATGGATCTCCTCCGCTCCCTACCGATTGGTTTATATCTAGAACAGCCGGTAACCTGGCTGCATCGAATTGATGCCCGGGTCAAACTGGCCTGGCTGCTGAGTTTTTTGCTGACGCCAGTGCTGGCAAATATGGCCTGGCGCATTGGTCTGGTGGCGGTGTTGTCATTGCTCACCCTGAGCGCCCGGATTCCCTGGCGGGTGTGGCGACAGCAAATGGGGGGATTGCTGATTTTGTTTACCCTGGCGTCGTTATTAATTATGGTGATGCCGGATGGCATTGCGGTGGTTACTCAGCCGCGCTGGCCGACACCGGATGAGATCGCAACGCTAGACACCCCGTTTGACACCCTCGACACCCTGCCCGCCACCGACTATCGCTATGTATTAGTCGATTTGCACTGGGTCAAAATCACTCAAAAATCCTTAAAACTTGCCGTTAAAGTAGGCACGCTGTTATTTACTCTGATTTACAGCACCAATCTATTTCTATTAACCACCGCCCCCGAAGAAATCACTGCAGGTCTTGAAGAGCTGATGTCGCCACTGCGGTGGTTTAAGCTCCCAGTAACCGAAATTGCCCTCACCCTCACCCTGGCCCTGCGGTTTATCCCCCTTGTGCTAGAAGAGATTCAAAATCTTGTGCGCTCTATCCGCACAAGGGCCATTAACTGGCGCAAGCTGGGCTGGCGCCATGCCAGTCAAATTTGGCTGATGGTGGCAGAGCGGCTGCTCGACAATTTGCTACTGCGAGCCCAGCAAATTGCGGGAGCCATGAAGGTGCGTGGTTTTACCAGTCCAGAACGCCATCAGGTCCAGTGGCATCAGCTGCAGCTGCGCTGGTGGGATTGGTTTTTTCTAGTCAGTCTCATTTTCTTTTGGTGGGGGCGCTTTGCCTTAGGAAATCCGGCTTAGCACACGGCCATCTAACTCTTAAAATCCATCGCTCAACGTTTTACCCATCATCTATTCCCTTCCCTCCCGACTTGGTTCTTTCGTCTTCACCCCCACTTTCTGAGCAGCGTTCTGAGCAGCGTCTGCAACTCAGGTACTGGCACCGGCTCGATTTACAAAATCGTAGCGGTGCCGATGTGTTTGAAGCGCTATTTGACGCCTCTGCCATCGCCACCTTGCTAGAAAGCCCCGATCGGGTGGATGGAGCGCCCAATAATTTAATTCGCTATTCTCTCTGTGCTGGCGCGCCGCAACAGCTTAACAACCAGTCTCAGCTATTTACGCCCGCCATCGGTGAGATTTTGCCGACTTTAGATCGGCTGGTGCGAGGCGCAGAGTCTGGGGTGGCTCCAAACTCCCCAGCAACACCTCCTGAACATCTCCCATTTTTGGGTGGCTGGCTGGGCTGGTTAGGGTTTGATGCTGCCTGGGAAATCGAGCAATTACCCTATCTCAATCACGATCCCCTGCCGTTTCCCGTGGCTTACTGGTATGAACCAGCCCAGTTTGCGATACTTGATCATCAACAACAGCACCTTTGGCTAGCGGCCACCAGTCTAAATGAGCTAGACCTCATGGTGCAGCGGCTAGAGAACTACTGCCCCAGTGCCACAGGCCCCGCCAGCTCTACTCATGTTCCTCAGCCAGTAACCCTGTGTTCTGACCAGGTGCAGTTTGAAACCGCTGTCCAAAAGGCCAAGGACCATATCCGTGCAGGTGATGTTTTCCAGGTCAATCTCTCCCTTAGATTTCAAACTGCGACAGGCCAATCCCCTTGGCAGCTGTATCGCCAGCTCCACCATATCAACCCTTCTCCCTTTGCCAGCTATTGGCGGACACCTTGGGGACACGTCATCAGCTGTTCCCCCGAACGGCTTGTCCATCTGCGGGATAAAACCGTCCAAACCCGTCCCATTGCTGGGACCCGTCCTCGGGGCACCACCCCAGAAACAGACCGCGCATTGGCCCAAGCCCTGCAGGCAAACCGCAAAGAACAGGCAGAGCACATCATGCTAGTGGATCTAGAGCGCAATGATCTGGGTCGTGTGTGTACCTGGGGGTCAATTCAGGTGGATGAACTAATGGTGATCGAACGCTATAGCCATGTGATGCATCTTGTCAGCAATGTTATCGGCCAGCTAAAACCAAGCCTGAACGCTATCGACGTTATTCGAGCCACGTTTCCTGGCGGTACCATTACGGGCTGTCCCAAAGTTCGCTGTATGGAGATTATTGAAACCCTAGAGCCTCTGCGCCGTAGTTTGTTCTATGGCTCTTGCGGCTATCTGGATGTGCGAGGACAGCTAGATTTGAACATCTTGATCCGCACCTTGCTGCTAGCGCCAATGGAGGCAGATTCCTCAGAAATAGGCCAGCACAGGGTTTGGGGACAGGTGGGCGCGGGCATCGTCGCCGACAGTAATCCCCATCAAGAATGGTTGGAATCACTGCAAAAGGCCCAGGCTCAGCTTTTAGCCCTCGGGGTATCGATTTAGCTGTTAATTACTTTTAGATTAGGCCATGGGCCATGGCTCCAAACAGCTGGACTAGAGCCATGGCCTCTACGAACCTCTATTAGCACCTCTGTTAAAGGGGCATCCATGAATTTTAAAAATAGCTAGAAGAAACGCTGTACACTCAGTCAGTAGTTTTAGGGTGCTTTGAGTGGCTCTGATAAACTTTCAGGCCAGCTCACTAAGGGCTTGTGTTCGACAGACTCCAGACACCAAATTTGACAATTTGGTTTTGACATCTGACTTGAGTAACGTTTATGCTCCACCCATCAGTATGGACATATCAGCTCTGACTGAGATAGTGTAGTGAGCTACATTTAATAACAATTTAAATTCCCCATTTAGCCACATCCTTTGTTCCCGTATTTATCGAACCCTTTGAATGAGCGCTGAAACCTACCTCAACCATCCTGACTTTGGACTGTTGTTTCGGATTTGTCTGGTGGATGGTGATAAGGAGCTATTTACCACTCTCTATGCCCAGAGGTTATTTTTTCTGGCCAAAGTTGATCGGGCCGCTGGTTTGCTGTTTGACCCTATTGGCCGGACAGAGGCTCGCATGATGCTAGAGACACGCCTCCGCATCTTACGACAGACTGGGCAATATAGTGAATTTGAGCAGTTAAACAAGGTGTACAAACGCACGTTTCAATGATGAATGCTACGGCCTCTTCCCAAGGTCCTCCAGAACGCCTCACCAACACCAGCCAGCTGATAGCTGAACGTGTGGCCCAGCTGGAGCTACCTGACCATGTTCGACTGGTGGCAGTGAGCAAAACCTTTCCTGCTGCGGATATTCGAGCGGCCTATAATGCGGGTCTACGTGATTTTGGCGAGAACAAAATTCAAGAGGCCATGGCCAAACAAGCCGAATTAGCAGATCTTACTGATATTACCTGGCATTTTCTTGGCCATATTCAAACCAATAAAGCCCGTAAAGCCATACAACATTTTGAGTGGATTCATTCTGTAGACAGTCTAAAACTAGCTCGCCGTCTGGATCAGATTGCAGCTGAGCAGTCTCGTTCTCCAATCTGTTGTCTACAGGTAAAACTGTTGGCTGATCCCAACAAATATGGATGGACTCAGACCGATCTTCAACAATCATTGGCCGATTTAGCTCAACTCTCCCATATCAAACTGAAGGGGATCATGACGATTCCTCCCTATGGGCTACTTTCGAGCGAAACTCAAACGGTTTTTGAGCAAGCTTATGCCCTTGGACAGTCAATAGCAAATCATCAGGAAACACCGTTACCAATTCGTTACTTTTCGATGGGAATGTCCCAGGATTTTCCACTTGCGATCGCAGCAGGAGCCAACATCATTCGATTAGGAACTACCCTGTTCGGCGCCCGTAACTAATGCCCGTATCTAAGGAGTTTAGCCATCTGGAACCGATTTATTTCTAAAGAAGATCAATATATTTAGGTCTGTTTTTAGAATTGGTGATCTTTTTAAAGCGATTCGTGTATACTGTGGCTCAAAGTTATGCCCGAGTACTTGCCAGAGGGTATTTTCAAATATCGACTAAAGAGGTTTAATTCTCTAGGTTGATAAACTGCCGCAAACGTACTTAACGAACTTATATGTTTAACGTTTGTTTTTCCATTGCCGTTTGGGCGTAAGAGGTCTAAAGTATCTTTTTGATCTTAGGTAATGGGGTTAGAACTATTAGCAACCCTCCCATGGGAAGCGTATAGCTCTAGCTATCAAGTGAGTCACTTTAGTCTCAACAAGTCTCCCAATTCCTCCTAAGCCAGGTTTTGTGAGTTTCCTTAGCCAAGTTAGTACTAGCCATGACGGAGTTTCAGCCGTGAGCACCATTTTTACTAAATTACGTGATTTTGTTGGCCTCAACGATCCGGCCGACTATGAATATGAATATGACGAAATGGATGGTGAGGAGTACCAAAACCTCTACGAGCAGGAGAATCACACCCCTCAGCCCCAGCCC
>NZ_JADEXP010000622.1 GCF_015207065.1 Leptolyngbya cf. ectocarpi LEGE 11479
GTATAGTTAGGATTGTGAGCAATTGCCTGGTGCCAATCGGATATGGCTTCGGTAATCTGGCCTTGATCAGACGAAATTTGACCCCGATAAAAATAGGCGGTGGCTGGATTATCAGCACAGTTAATGGCGGCCATAAAGTCCTGGCGGGCGCTGTCTAGCTGCTTTAATGCTCGATAGCTGAGGCCGCGCTTAGTATGTACTTCAGCCGGCTCAGGATGATCGGTTAGGGCCTGGGTTAGAATTGCGATCGCACCCTGATGATTTCCCTGCCGTGCCAGAGTACAACCACGTCGATAGGCCAACCGTGCTTTTTGTCGTACGTACCAACTCTGCTTATCCATATAAATAAATATTCCTGCTATCAAGCATCACCCAGATATCCGCAGCCTAACTAGGCATAGACTGAAACAGAATCAGCGGGATAACGGAAGCTCAAGTGCTAATAAATAATGTTTTCAGTATTTACTGTTACCGAACAACCCTCTTTGTTTCATGTTAACCAACTGATCCTTCACATTAATTTTGCTGATTTCCTAACAGAATTTCCAACATCATTATTTTCCTCTAAGAGAAATTAGCCTATGTCATTAGGCTTAACCTCCTACGACAATTGGCGCAGAAACGAGCCACAGACCGTATTCGCCATGAAATGACAGTAAAGTCTCGACAGCATCCACCGCTGCTTCGATGAAACCTATGTAATGCCCCTAGCCAGCCATAGAGAGCATTTAGGTGCCTATGTTAGGTTCAGTAAGAACACCTATATGACAGGGGCGATGGCCGTTCTTTCGCTAAAGACAGAGCTGGATGTAGCAGAGTTATTATTAGCAAAAGGCTGGTTACCTGAAGAAATTAATGGAATTCTCGTATTTCCACTGCCTAGAGCTGCATTTCATCATTTAAGCATCGAAAATAGCCACCCCTATGACAGCGATGTAATAAAAGCTACAGCGGTTACACCTACCAAACTTTATCAAGCACGGCAGCTCCTGCAGTCTGCTGGATGGCTAGATCGAGAACTCGAGTCCCTGCTAAAACCTTGTCTATACAGTCGCGATCCTTGGGCCAATCAAACTGTTCATAGTTTTGAGTCCCGTGGCAATTATCCCCGCGCAACTAATTCGCTAGGCTGGGGTAAGCCTCCTATCCCAACAATGTCCTTCGGGCATTACCGGCGCATCATGGCCCTCAAGCGGATTGTTAGCTTAGCCCTGGTAATCACGCTGGTGATCGTCGCTGTCGTCTCCTTTGGATAGCCAAATCCCATAGGCTTACAGGCCTTTATCCACATCCAAACCTATCTGTGGCCTCCACCAGCGCACTTAAAATTCCCGGTTCTGTTGCTGAATGGCCTGCATCGGGTACAACCACTAGCTCAGCCTCAGGCCAGGCACGATGCAGCTCCCAGGCCGAGGCCATGGGGCAAACCACATCGTAGCGCCCTTGGACAATTACCGCAGGAATATGGCGAATCGTAGCAATATTTTGCAATAGCTGGTCGGGG
>NZ_JADEXP010000080.1 GCF_015207065.1 Leptolyngbya cf. ectocarpi LEGE 11479
TATTTTCTCTCTGCTTTATCTGAGCGGCAACAGCGCATTCTGCAGTTGTTGAAGGCTTCGGATGATATCTACCTCTCACTCACCGGATAATTTAGGCAACCCTTCCTAAATTTAAGCGAACCGTGAGATCAAATGATCATCAGGTGTTATTGCACCTTCAAAAAAGAAGACTTTATTGCCAAGATAAGATGTGTAAAAGTCATATACAAAAGAAATAGGGAAAACAAATAGAAATATTATATATAAAAGCTTTTGAGCTTCCAAGCCATCTAACCCTCTTTTATGCAGAGAAAAGTAATGGGCATTTTCTAGCATATACTGAAAACCTAAAAATAGAATTGTAAGAATAAATATAGCCAGAAGAATGGAAATCATCAATCCTAAGAAAGGATTATATTGCTGAAGACTCGACCAAGTTCCAAATACGGTCGTAAATAAATCCCACAAAGCCATTAATCCAAAAGGAAATGCAAAAATAATCATTTTCTGATTGCTGTTTCGTATCATGATGCTCCTAAATTCAGTGTATGTTTCGAGTTTTATTTTTGGACTAAATATGAGTAAATATGATGTAAATGGAAGCCAATAAAATTCCTAAAATAGACATCGATAAAGTCATAATATCTATTGAAGATAGTCGTTTTCTTTTGTTTGAGTCTTTGCTATATTTTCTTTTATCATATGAATTAGCGCCTTCTTTTTCAAACTTTATATAATAAACTCCTATCTCTATTAGCTTATTTAAAGCCTCTTCTAACGAAGTTTTATATTCTTGAGAAAAAAGCAGCAATTCGTCTATATTTGTAGAATTCAGTAATCCCTCTAAAATTTGAATTTTTTCTTTGTATTCTGATTTTTTATCTTCTTGGTTGTCCATTTATTCTTCCTCATTTTTTCTGAAGGTAATATCTATTTTTAAATGAAACTTGTTAAAAGAACTAATAATAATGAACCTATGTATACAAAGAGCCACCATCTATATACAAAAGGATGGATTCTAAAGGCTTTCGCTAGTAAAAAATAAGCCATAAACCCACTTATTCCGATCACTAGAAAGAAAATAATTGTGGCTAAAATCTCAGGAATTATTTCGCTATTGAATTTGGATTCAATAATTTTTTGAAAAACTGACTTAAGCTGTTCTGCAAGAGACTTTCCTGTAAATTGTTCGTAAATATCGTCACCTATCATAAAGGTGGCAAGACCAATTATGTAAGGTATTGCATCTCTTATCTGAGCTAGCTTATTCCGTTTTTTGTTGGTGTCTTTAGTTTTTCGCCATGTTTGAACGCTCGTGTTTAGCCTGTTCCCGCTGAACAATGAGGAAGAAGATCGTCAGACAGCTTTGCTCATTGGGGAAAGCACCAATTTCATCAGATTTTCGTCGAAACTCTTCAAACAAGCGCTCAATCAAGTTAGAGGTGCGAATTCGAGGATGCAGCAACCGCTCGAACTGGTAAAAGCTGAAGGTCAAATCAATATTTCGCTCGAATGTCTGTACTGCTTTCGGCTCAATGGGTTGCCACTTTTCGACAAAGGCCGCCAACCGTTGCTGAGCCGTTGTGTCATCCTCAGCTTTGTAGATCTCGTAGGCATCATGCTGGATTTGATAACGACGTTGTTGCTTTGCGTCCGAAGGCTTCAGTGCTTGCCCCTGTTCATTGTGGGTCGGCAGTTGAGCATAGCTTAGGTAGTCTTTAATCCGTCGGACTTTGTGGGTAATGCATCGCTGTTGTTTTACCCCAGGTAGATGTTGAGACATCGCGGCTGGTAGGCCTAGTGTGCCATCACTCACAACCAGTTCAACGGCGGTGGGGTCCAGACCCCGTCCAATCAAGTGGTCAAAGAAAGTGGCCCAGCTTCGCGTCTCTTCCTGCTCGGCAATCTCATAGTGCAGAACCTCGTGATTGCCGTCGGGCCAAACGGCTAGAGCCGTGAGTACGACGCGCTCTTGGGCTTGACGAACTTGGCGAACATGACCCGCCCGGTCTACTTTCGTGTCCTCTGAGGTGTATTGGATATCGACCCATACGCCATCGACAATCAATATCGGTGGCGTTTTGACGAGTCTAGCTTGGCGATGACTGTCCATATGGCTCTGGGCTTCTAGGGTCACCCGGTTAATGGCACTCACAGATAAAACACTGCCCAACAGATGATACAGCGCTTCTTGTAAGTCCCTCAACGAGAGGCCCATCACGTACAGGCTCAACGAGAAGTTCATCAGGCTGCCCAGTCCCCGATGATAGCGTTCGAGGATTTGCCACGACCGTTCTTTATTACCACTCCTCAGCTTCGGTACCCGAAGCTGGTTGATGCGACCATGCTCGGTGTCGAGTACCCGCGTAAAGTATCCTGAACGCCTCCCCAGCGATTTGCGGGGGTGCTCACGTTCTGCTGACAGTTCTTCCACGAGGGCTGCTTCTAGGGTCGCTTGGGTCACCTCCACCACGGCTTGCCGTAGCTTGGCTTCTAGTGCTGTTGAGAGTTCCGGTTGGAAGCTAGTTGATTGGATTCGCAGTATTTGCGCTTCCCGTTCGCTCGTTTTCATCAGAGGTCACTCCTGAAGGGCTTTCCTTCTGGCTTATACCTCTATCGCCTCAATGAAAAGGTGGCGAAAACTTACAGACACCAACGTTTTTTAGGCATGTTTAGTCAATTTCTATAAGATTGTGGATGATTTAGGCCTTACCAAAAATATGGTGAATTTCACTTTTAGTAAGTCTCATCTGTTAAAAATTCCGGAATGTGAATCGCTCAAAAAATCTGTTACTTGTCTTGGTTTTAAGATAAGACCTGCACATAGATATGCGGTTGCTTATGCGGTTGCTGCGGTCGATATGTTTTCAAAAATTAATAATTTATCCTGCAGCTATGGATGCTGTAGCTATACCTAAGTTGGGGTGCGGCGATTTTTATATTGATACAGCTGAGCTAAGTCTGCAGTGAGGGCAGTGAAGCAAAAAAGTTGGTCTATCAGCGTTTGCGTTCTGCCAATATGAGCTGCCTCAGACTATGTAACTAAACTAGTTGCAATAACTTTCTGACTTGTTTCTCTAGGGATGAGAGTCGTCGTGCCATGGATGTTACGCCGTTGTGATCGGTTTTCTCCAGGTAAAGATCAATGGCTTCCTTAACCACATCGCTAGGTGTGCGCCCGGTTTCGTTTGCGATCGCACGTATCCGCTCATCCCAACCCTAGAAAATCCGGCATCGTTGCATTTTCTAAATCAATGCCGTCAGCTTCTTATACTGCTTTTCCAGCCGGTTCAATCGACGATTCATCGCGGCGACGGATTCCGTATCCGTTTTTTCCAGGTACAGCCCAATCGCTTCCTTGACCAGCTCGCTCTGACTTTTGCCGGTCTCTTCCTGCAGTTTGAGCAGCTGAGCATGCCAGGTAGACGGAATGCGTCCAGCGACTAACGGTTTTTTCATAGTTGTTAACAGGGTTATCTCGGTTAACCCAGGCGGGGTAACGAATCGCTGGTTTTGTTATCGCCTAAACGCGTTAACCCTGTTAACCGTGTTATCACTCATCCAGCCAGCGGTGTAGCGAATTCTCTAAAATTCTCCTATTGGGACTCATTCTTGATAGAGCTGCGAGGTTTTACGTAGATGTCCTGAAAGCCTTGATATTCCGTTAAACTTGAGTTCGTGTTTAGAAAAAAGACGAACTTGTGGCGAAATCCAATCGCGCTGGTAAAGCACTTGTACTATCGCAGGATCAGCTACAAGCGGTGTTCGTCAACCTGGACTATCCTCACTGTGCGATCGCACGGCTGTGTTACTTAACGGCATCGAGGGCAGGTGAGGTGGTGGCGTTGCCGATGACTGCGATCTCTCATGACGCGATTTCGATTAAGCAAACGAAGACGAAGGCGACGAAGGAAATTAATTTGTATCCAGAGCTGAGCGATGTGGTGAAGCAGCTGGTGCCGCAGACGGGAGCCTATTACTTTCCCGGTCGGAGTGGTCAAACGCACATTACGTTACGGGCGTTTCAAAAGCAGCTCGATAAGACGTGTGATTATTTGGGGATTCAGGGAGCATCGTCCCACAGCTTTCGGCGGTCGATGGCGACACATCTTTATCGAGCCGGTGTAGATTTAGAAAGTATTCGCCAGGTGACGGGGCACAAGTCGTTAGATAGTCTGACGTTATATATAGATATTCCTCGGTTGGAAGCGCAGAGTAAGGTGGCGGCGGCAGTTGGAAAGTTGTGGAATCGGGCTACATCGCTTGCTTAGCGGTAGATAGCTATACGGCGACAATGTTCGTAAATTAGTAATTTTTCTTAGAGATGGATTATCGGCTAAGAATTGAACGATAACCTGGCTTTAGTCACCAATCTCTGAATAGCTATGCGTTCTATCCATTTCTATGCCTTAGCTGTTGTTATAGCCTTTTTGCTTCCGACAACATCGGCATTTGCTGACAGATCAACAGTTGTGCCTAAGCAATCAACGCCAGCGCAGCGGAAGTGTGAGGACGCTCTAGCCAGTGTTGTTGGCTCTATTCAGGAGGGACGAGATGCGCAGGTGGCTGATATTTCAGCCTCTAATCTTTCCGAGGTTTATCGAGGATATCCTTCGGGTGTTGAATTGGAGGTTACGTTAGCCCTGGACGGCAGTGCTGCAGATAATGTCATGAATTCACCCCAGCTTATGACGAATGCCAGTGCTCAACTGATCAACGGGTGTCAAGGAGTGGGGTTGGTTAAGTTCAATCGGTACTACACTGACTGGAATGAAAGTTTTGGCTTAATTGACGGCACCGTCTCCCAGTTCTCCCAGTGTGTAGAACCTGTTGGAGATAGACAATATTTAGAATGGGGACAACGTTATTGCCTGTAAAGGCTGCCATCTCCATACCCGGCTTACCTCTGCTGGGTAATCTTAAGGTTTGAATAGTTAAATATTTGATTATCTAGTTGTTCAAATATCTAAATATCTAAATATCTAACTGTTTGAATATTCAAAAAATACTATACACTCATGGCAAACGCGCTGGTTAGTCCATGAGAATTACCATTGCCTCCCTCAAAGGGGGCGTTAGCAAATCAACGCTATCTGTGAACATTGGCGCAGCGCTGTCTAAGCTGGGTCGCTCCGTCGTTGTCATCGATGCAGACCCCCAAGGGTCTATTAACGACTGGGCAGCAATCCGAGATGAAGAATCGGAACCACCATTTACGGTGCTGGCTGCAGCCAGGAAAACGATCAACCGAGATATCGATTCGCTGCAGGGCAATCACGAGGATTGCATTATCGATACGCCAGGTCGGGCAGAGGCGATTACGTTATCTGCGATCGCAGCCGCCGATCTAGTCCTTATCCCTATTAGTCCATCGTCCTATGACCTATGGGCAGCCGAGCAAACCTTAGAACGAATAGACCCTATACGAGCGGTTTACTCAGATATCAGAATTGCCTTTGTAGTCAGCAAAGCGGTGGTGGGTTCATCCCTAGACCGGGAGGTGGCCGCAGTTATTAAAGATATGGAAGGTGACTTACTCAAAACCATCGTGCATCAGCGGGTTGCTTTCCAGCGCTGCGCCGATGGTCAGACTATCTATGAGCTGAAGGATGAAAAGGCTCAGCGAGAGATAACGAATCTGACTAAGGAAATTGTGAAGCTGCTGGAGGTTGAGTAATGCCAAAGCCGAGACCTAAAACAACGAAGCGTGACCCGGATGCGATCGCGCATGTTCTCGATACCGTTTCTGATGATGCAGCGGATTTACAGCCAGCTGCCCCCAAACAGGTCGCTAAGAATAAGCGGACGGACTATAAAAAGCTATTGGTATACATCCCTGAGCATTTGCACAAAGCCTTGAAGCGTGAGGCGTTTGAGAGTGATGGGGAATTGGATATGAGCGATATTATCGCTCAGGTATTGGCTGATCGATATGAGCTAAATGTCTGAATATTCAAATATTTGAATATTCAGACATTTGATTTAGAGAATGCAAGGCTAAATAGTCTCACTGGTGTCTGAGTTCTCAGGGATTAATTACAGTAGGTGGAATTCAATACAGACTTTGAGAAACGTTTCAGTGTTTTGCTTTTACCTCACCACCTGACTTTGGGTAAGGTTGAAAAAACCACTGGAGTTACCAATCACGATATTCCTATCTCCAACCACCGTCTGCGATACGCTCACCGCCTGTTTTACCACCTTAGCATCCTTATCTAAAAGTCTCTGTAGTTCCTCTGCTAAGTTCGAGTTTGCCGCTAGCATCTTTGTTAGTTGAGATATCCAAACCTCCTGCGCCTCATTATCCTGGCTGTTGTCTGCCAACGCTTCTAATGCTCCCTGTGCTAAGGGTTTTTCTGCCACTTTCGGACTCAGCTTCCCCCACACCTGCTTTGCGGTTTCCCAGGTGCCTTCTCCTAACTTGCTGCCTAATGTCTTACCCGCTTCCTCAGCTACCGGTGTACCCAGCTTTAACAGATGGGGCAAAAATGGAGTCAGAAATGAAGCTAATAGAGCTGTCAGTTCCATTGGTAGTATTTTTGATACAGCACACACAGTTTAGCCACACTTACCTCGTTCCACCAAAATTTTAGAGCCAAATTTTAGCAGTTCTCAGCTATTCGCATAGGGTAATACGCCAAATTAATAGGTGCACACTGATGCACATAAAGTAATTGAGAAATACTTCATAATCATGCTACAGACATGAGTGCAATTAATTCCTGAATCCAGGCATGACTAAAAAAGGAAAAAACCGTCGTCAAAGAAAAGTATCACGTCAGCAAAGGGGTAAGCCTAAGGAGAAAGAAAGACCTACACGTCCGAAGCCGAATTTAGGAGAGGGAGTTCGAGTCTTATCTGGAAAAGATACCGAGAAGAATAAAGGTTGTGGACAGAGTCGAACAACTCAATCAACTCGCGTATGTATTTCCCCAGAAAATAACACCCAACGTAGATGGTTTGCAAAGACTTTAGAAATTAACAGTAAGCAGAAAAAAAAATCTGATCGCAGCGTAACTCCTCGCACGGAAACCCCTAAAATACAATCTTTAACTCCTGAACGTATTAGTGACGGAGCATCTACTCGTCAGCTGCTACATGAACTATTGAAAATGCCACCAAGAAAACAATCCGTAACAAAAATAGTTCAGGTTGTAAATGGTAATGGTAATATTGTTTTGGTTGATGGAACTGGTAGCAACATTCAAGCCTCTCGTGTGAATGTTGTTCCTAATGTTCTGGGAACTGCTACAAAATCCTCAAGGAATAGCCACATAGGTATCAAGCGTCAGGAACAACCTGCAATACCCACGCAGGGAAATAGAACTGGCGATCAGGGTTCCGATACTTTCTATCAATATTCTACGTTCAAAGAGCAGGTTAAGCAGAAAATAACCAATACTATCTCTCGAATGAATAAGCTTGAAAAACAAAAATTCTTCGAGAGCCTTAAAATACATCAAGCGCATGATCGCTCAAAAAAAGATCCTGTTAAGGATAATAAAGTAGAGTTTGAACCCATTATTAAATGGATTGAAAACAAGCTCAATTCTGACCAATATGGAAAATTTGATACAAGAGAAGAGTTGCTTTACCACGGAAATTCAAATTTCCATTGCGATTTATTGAAGCAGCTTAGTCGAAATGAAAAAATTCAGCAGGCTCTATCAAAAGATAATTTCGAAGCCGCTGAGCATTTATTGCAGCAGCAATCTCTAAGAGTATATGAAAAAGTTTTGAGACAAAAATAGATTTATCCGCAGCTTATTGTTAGATAGGTTGAACGAGTGGGTTATCGTCAGGGTTACTTTTTCAGCCTCAACAATCTTATGGATAAGGATTTCAGTTAAGCATCTTTACTGATTCAAGCTTCATAATCTGATCGTACTAACTATTCAAGAGCCAGATAGTTTTGTGTCACATCCAACTAATGAGATCTAAAGCTTTTCTATTTTCCAAGCCGTCTGAGTCCCATTCTTTCCAGCCTTAGAAAATCGGAATCCATACCGTTCAAAACTATCCCCACTGGGTAACGCCTTCAATTCCAAGGTATGCGCTATCTGGTCAGAGCTTAACCGCCAGTCATTATCAGCCAGTTCTTGTAACGCCCTCAGCATGTGTAGGGTGTCGTCGATGCTGAAGGGCTTCTCTGGCTCAGGCATTGCGATCGCAAGTGCTGACGCATCAACCTGTCTAATGTCGGCAGGACTGTCGGGTAGACTGTCGGCGGGACGAGTGGACAGTCTACCTAAAACTTTTTCGGCTGCATTATCAGTCGTTGATCCGTTCTGAATCAATGCAGCCATACCATCTAGCAGGCTTAGCAGCTCAGCGCTGACATAGGACTTTCTACCCCGACGATGGGGAACCAAATCATCCCTACGCTTCTTAATCGCCTCCAAACGGTTGTAGACCTGGGACCGATGCACCCCGTATCTAGCATCAAGGGAACCAACAGGCATTTCATCAATTTGAGCGTCCATTGATACCAGGAACGAAGGAAGAACGATATCAACTTTAGTACGACAACGCTTCGATGTACCGTCTTACGACTATGTCTAATCGTACTGTCCAGACTTCAAAGTATTAACATCAAAAAGGCTTGTTGACTTGTCGAATGTATTGTCTTATCGTGTTGTCGTGTGTACGGCAGTACATCTGAACGCACATTCCACCGTACATCAGATGCACATAAGCCGTACACGCTAAAACCCTTGTACTAAAAGGATTCCATCTATGAATAGCACACAGGCGGACGTGACACCACATGTCCGACAGAACATTGAACCGCACAGGGGCGGACACTATACCGCACAGCAAATAGCCGAGGCGCACAATGTCTCAGACTCGACCATTCGAAATCGATGGTTTGAATGGATCGGCAAAGTGGCCCCTAGCGAGTTGCTAAAGGATAAGGAAGGTTATACCGAGCTGGGCCGCACCTTGTTTGAGGAGTTTGCCAATATCCAGGTTTGCGAGTCTCCAAAGGAGAGGCTGCGCCAACGCGATTCCTGGGTTGAGCAAGCTAGAGTTCGTTACTCGGCTGAGTGGGAGTCTGCCGGCATATTCGAGGGTGAATTAGTACCTGAGGAAGTCAGCCAGGTGTTAGCTCTGAGAAACACCCAAACCAGCAATTTACAAACGTCTGTCGCTGCCCAGCTGGCCAACATTGAAGCGATGATCGACCAGGCCAATACAGCAGAGTTAAACCTGTCAGAAGCCGATATTCAGGCCGCAGCTGCGCGGGGTCAGCAACGGGCGATTGCTCTCTATCAAGCTGAAATGCAGGCCGAGCTACAGACAACCAACCTGCTACGTCAGCGCCGGATGGGAGGTGATTCCAATGGGTAATGGCTTGCCAGTTCTGCTAGTTGAGAACACTACGGATATCAAATTTAGTGATTCTAGAGACTGAGAGGAAGTACCCTAGTGAGTAACACCATTGCATCAAGCATGATGAAGCTACCAGAGCTTAAAAAGCGGGTTAAACGGACTTGGGACATTTTGCACACAGGCTTTACCATTCAGCCTGGGCAATTTGAGCAGGATGTTAAAGCGTTTGGCGATCGCAGATACAAAAAGACCTGGGAAGCGGCATTGTGCAGATTTGAGGCTATGTTCGCCATTGAAAGCTGCTTAGACTCTTGGATGTTGCTCACTAACACCTTTGCCTTTCGACCTGAGCGCTGGGACTACGAATACCGTCACCAAATCTTTGACGAATTCCTAATGTATCCTGAGGCGTTAGAGGCCATCAAAACAGGTCTAGAGGACTTATTCAGTAAGGATTTCAGCAATACTGAGAGAGAACAAGCAGATGGGTTTTTTAGACTACTGGAAGAACGAGAAGGATCGGATCGAACCATCGGATTCTCAGCTAGACCTATTGGGGAACTCGCAGGAATTAGCACCGCAGCGTAAGCGCGCCGATGGAGTTACCGTCTTCAGACGGTTTACAGACTCCATTAAGGCCAATGGTGGTGATGGTGAATGTCATAAGCAAGCAGTCATCACAGAAACGGCTGAGCTGTTTGATTGCACCGTCCGTCAGCTCTACCAAGAAACTGGAGCAAAGCGCTTCAAGCGTGACACGCTTCCTCACGAAGTTCAGCAGGCGTACATGGCTAATGAAACGCTGACGGCTTATGAGCTAGAGCGTATGGAAGGGACTATCGGCGGAGAATCTCAAGAGGACGTCAATCAACAGATTAACGCCGTTGTTAAGGAAGAATCTAAGAAGACCAGAAAGCGGTTTCCATGGTAGGGATATTGAAGATTGCGATCGCAACCCAACCACGTTACAGCTTGCTTCGACTGATCACCGCCTGCGTTACTCTGCTGCTAAAATCAGTAAATTAGTACTAACTAAGCCCTAGCCATCGCTGGGGCTTTTTGCTGGGCGGCTGCGCTCTCAAGCGCAGTGATTGTAGCACGTACCTAGAAACAGCGTTGCGATCTCAACTCAGTGCCGATCCAGTCTAAGGCTTTTAATGAGTAGTTATGTGTATCCTTTTCAGGCAGAGTCGCTAACTCGATTAAAGCCTAGATAGTCTTTTCCGTTAAACAAAACATCTACCACATCGTTTTTATCTAACAAGTTGAAGTCACGACCAGGAACTTTATAATTTTCTTCTTCAGGTTCTCGACCGTCCATAAAAGTAAAACTGACAAAATACTCTGTATGCAAGTTACCAGAACTACCTACTATAGGCGAACTCTTGTTTAAGACGACTGCACGTCGGCTCAGCTTGTGGCTGCCTGGTGATCGCATGTCTGAAATAAACTGCCACCAAAACCAACAAGCTATGAGCACTAATAAAGTTGTTCCTAAAGCGATTGCACCCATGATTCAAATATTTCTGATTATGGAATGTATAAATTTTATTCCTTTCAATTATATTTTTGTAGATATGCTTCTGAGACTGGCGCAAAGCAAAGCCATTCAACGGAATTACGCTACTGCAGTCGCTCAAATGTGCTCGTAGCAGGTAGCAATCAAGCCAAGTTTAAAGCCTCCATTTTTCAGCAGTTGCGGTATTGCGATCTCAACTCAACGAAACTCCTTTCACCCCGACGATAGCTGTCGTTGCTACGCATTGGGCTACGCCACATCGTTACCCCCTCGCAAATCGGCCCCTCGGGGGCCTGCTCTAGTTGTGCAGCAAAGCTGCGTCACCCACCACCAGGCCGCTCTAGGCTACCTACGGGGTCAAGGGCTAACGCAAGCGCTGAACAGCGGTGCTACGCGTTGTTTGATTGGGGACACCCCAAACCCCACAGCGCCCTTGACGCCCTCCGGTTCCGTGAAGGGTGCCCTAGTGGGTGGTTGTTTTTTGGGTCTGTCGTTATGCGTTCTGTTCCGTTTGAGTTCGTTTCTGGTTTAGCGTCTGAGTTTGGCGCGGTCGAGTGCTGCTGGCGCGAGTCTGAGCGGTCTTTTACTGGCTACGTGGCTGAGGTGTGGTTTGCGCAGCTGCCTAGTGCGTTTGCGGCCAAGTGGGCGGCGGTGGTGGGCTATCAGGTGCGGGTGCGGTGTGTGTCAGCTGGGCCTGCTCGGTTTGCGGTGTCGGTGCCGGTGGTTATTCCTCAGGGGTCTATTCGGTTGTCTGGCGGTCAGCGGGGCGGGCGTGTGCGGGTCGTGGTTCATCGGCCCGAGGCTTACTAGCGGCGTGGGGCTTCGGCCCCTTTTTGGGTAGCTATGGTCAGATAATGAATCTTGACTGAAACAGTTGTCAGATTTAGGCTGCGCTAGTCTTCTACTACGATGCGCTAAGGAGCCATGATGACGACTGTATCTGATGCTCATGCCTACACTATTGACTTGATTTTTGAAGCTGTCGGCATTATGGTGCCGGTGATAACAGGGTATTTGGTGGTGTTCGTTGGCGGTGTAGGAACACTATGGGAAATCTCAACAAAACGGCTTGTTAAAATTAACTGGCGCTTGGTAGGCGTAACCTTGTTGCTCGGATTGCTCTCTCTGGGAACGTTTGCGGGAGCTATGCATTTTGGTCTATCAGCGACTTTGGATGCTTCCGAAGCAGAGACGAAGCTATTAGATGCACGCTGGTGTCTTGCCATCGGCTATAACATTTTTGTTGGCTCACTCATAGCTGGAGCATACACATGCTTTAGGGCAGTTCGACCGCGTCGTTCTTCATAGACAAAAAAGCCCCGACCGTATTGGCAGAGGCTTAGCGTATGTGGAGAGAGAATCTAAGAGGAAAAGGGTGCCTCATGAAAAATGAAGCTTCACAGATGTACGGAGACGCACTAGGCACCCAAGCTTGGTTAGCCCAAATACGCCTTACTCCGTTATTGGGCGACGGACTTCGTACGAGCGTCTAGCGCATCGAGGCGTGTTTCCTGGATATTATCGACTGCTTTAGTACGAGCATCCAGCGCTTCCAAACGAGCGGCTTGGATGTCCGTCACGGCTTTAGTCTGGTTGTTTAGGTGCTCCAGACGCAGCTTATGAACGCTGTTCTTAGTGCGAGCATCGAGAGCATCTAAGCGTGCTTCTTGAATGTTATCGACAGCCTTAGTGCGTGCGTCTAGGGCGTCTAGCCGAGTGGCTTGGATATCTTCGATAGCCTTGGTCTGGTTATTGAGGTGCTCAAGGCGTAGTTTGTGGACGGAATTCTTAGTGCGGGCATCTAGCTCTTCTAGACGAGCCGATTGGATGTTGAAGCTAGCAGGCTCAGCAGCGGATGCGATGGGTGCAATGGCAGCGGAGGCAACGAGAACGGTTAAGGCAGAAAGGATAGTGCGTTTCATAGTTAAAGCTCCTTGGCGAATCGGTGAAGTGTGTGTACTTGCTTCATTGATTACTAGAATGCGGGAGCTACCTGAACGTCATCTGACGGTTAACTGAGGGTTGCTTAAGGGGTTTCTGAGTTTGGCTGAGGAAAGGTGGTGATGGGGGTCACAAGGTGGTTGCGGGGTTGCGATCGCAATGCGTCGATTCTGCATCCACTCTTAATTTTTGCTAATGAATCATTCGCTATCTTGGATATCGGGATAGCTTTGGTTGAACATAACCTTTACTGTATTTGATGGTGATAAGCTCCCTTAGTAAATTTATTGCCGCATCGACTGCTATTACAGTCATAGTATTGCCAGCATCAGCGACTGAGACTATCGGAGAGCAGCTGAAACCGCTTGTCGCTTTACAGCCAGTAGATAACTCTAACAAGAGCTTTTGGCGACAACTGCCAGGAAGCGCAATCGATGTTGCTGATGGATGGGTGATTGGAACTGGGGCAAATCCTATTGGGGGAGGGTATAACATCTACCGATGGAATGGTACCTCTTGGCAAGAAATGCCAGGATACGCCGTTCGCATTGGAGGCACTTACAACAATCCATATGTTGTTAATAACGAAAATGAAATCTATTGGTGGGATGGTTTTGCTTGGCAGCAACTACCAGGAACCGCAACCGATGTTGCCGATGGATGGATAATTGGAACTGAGGCAAATCCTATTGGGGGAGGGTATAACATCTACCGATGGAATGGTACCTCTTGGCAAGAAACGCCAGGACACGCTGTTCATATAGGGGGTAACGCCAGCAATCCATATGTTGTTAACAACGAAAGTGAAATCTATCAAGCACAGTAGACTCAAAGTATGAAAATTTCTTCCTCGTCGACTTCTTATTGTTGTGAGAGGTTTTATTCTCAATTCAAACTCGTGCTCCGTAGATTACCACCCGCAGCCTTACACGTCCTCCTCCGCCACACCGCACATCGCTACGCCGTGGACGGTTGTTGTTCGCTCTGCTCACGCTATTTCGCCACTGGCACCCCAAGAGCATAAGCGATCACAGCTTGGCTGTGATCGCTTATGCTCTTGGGGTGCCAGCGGCTAGCTGGGGGTTTGAAGAGACGAGAGAGAAAGGAGAGGTAAGGGTATCTGTTAGCACTCTAGCCGTTAGGCGGCTCGGTGCCGGTAGTGTCTACGCCCTCTGACCTTGGGCCGCTGGTCGTGTTCGTCAGCGGTCGCTGTGTGGCCCCTGGCGGGGCCTAGCGCTCTACCACGGCAGGTAGTTGCCTGCGGTTAGGCTTCCGTGGCTCTCCGGCCTGGGCACCCAGTTCAGCAGCTCCACAGCGCACCCACCGACCAGCAGCGCCGCATACTGCCCCCGATCAGCGGCTACCGCCTTACTTCGCCAGCCTTGCGCACGTAGCCATGGTGCTAGCCCGTAGGGCAGCCGCAGGGGCACTGCGAGCACTACGCCGCAGGCGAGGCCATCGCGGTGTGGGCGTGCCCACGGGCAGGCGTTGAGTATGTCCGGTTTGGGGTTTAGTTCAAGTTGTTGTTGTTTCATAGCTCATTTGTGCATGGTTAAGCACCCCCAGCCGTGGCCTTTAGCTGGGGTGGGTTGGTGTCCATTCCGTTGCCGCCGTTGTTTGCTTGCTGCCCGCTAGCAGGGCTCTAGGCGTTTCTCTGGCTTGTTTCCTGGGGTTGTTGGTTTGGCTCTACTGCTCCGTCTTTGTAGGGTTTCCGCCCTAGCTCGCCGGTCTCTGTTTAGGTCCACCCTTGCGGGCTGCGTTTCCGTTTAGCGCCCCGAGTCTCACGCGAGTTCCGCTCCCCCTTGTGCTTGGTACTATTGTACCATTTTTAGCGCTAAAAATGGTACAATAAAAGAGTTAAAAGAGAGTTCTTGCCAATGCCTAAAGTCATTTGATATCAATGCCTTTAGATGTTTTAGAAGATTCTTATTAACTCTCTTTTTGGTAAGTTTGTGCTTTAGGTGGAATGACCTGGCGGTCACCAGATCATTCCGTGCACATCTTGCCTACCAATTAACCAAAAGGAAACAAGATGTACGAGTTAGATTTTAGTGCCTGCCAGGAACGGCGGGAACGACAGGACGATCAAAAAGCTGAGGAGTGGGGCTTTGCCACCCTGGAGCTAGCCGAGCTGGTAAGAGTTTGGGGAAAGCAGGCCATAGAAACCGAACTGGCTGAACTCCCAGACACCCCACCGCTGCAGTATCAGCCCTTATGTGCCCAGTGCGTCAACTGGCGTCCGCCGCGCCTCTTAGAACTATCCAACGGCAGCACCTACATGAGCCCTGGTCTCTGCGAGCTACGAGCCGCTAGCGACCTAGCGCAGATGCCGCAGCACTACGCGGCTAAATGCAGTTTTTACGACCCTGATACGCCGTTCTAACCAACGTTGCACCTAAGCGGGAGTGGTGCCCCGCTGCTCGTTATATCAACACTAGAACTGACATGAACTCACCATTAAAAAACGCGTCGCAGCAAAGCGTATGGCAATGGGTCACGCTGAAATTTGACCCAACTGAGCCGAAGACTAGCAATCCAGAATGGCAGGCGCAGCACTCTGCACTCGTTGTCTTTGAGAACGGTGGAGAACAGCGTATCTATTTCAACCCTGGGGTATTTTCCAGGCTCAGAAAAGGCGATGTAATTGTATGCCATTACCGCTCTGGTAAGTGGAGGGTCGCCAAAGAGCAAGCACCCGAGCTGATGCAGATCCTAGAAAGTCGTGCAGCTGGCCCTCACGAAAGGAATGAATTTTCACCACCGGCTAGCGACCCTCGCCCCACAGCACCGCCTAGCTTAGCAGCGTTCCCCAGTCCGCCTACGTCAACGCCAGCACAGCAGCCGACGAGTCGTGATGTGGTGGAAATAGTGGGTATCTTTCAGGAGCTGAAAGCGGCGTTGCCAGAGGTTCAGGAAACGACGGTACGGGCGTTTGCAAGCACGTTGTTTATGCAGCGCCGGAAGGAGGACGCGGAGTTTTAAGAAATATTCGCAGCCTTGACATCCGCTCAGGGCTGCGCCATCCGATACCCTTTCGCCCCTTTCCTTTCTTCTCTCTTCTCCTGCAAGAATAAATAGCGAAGCCAGCCGACCAATCCCCCACTAGTTTTTTGGGCCCCATGATTTACTAAGAGCGCAGGAGTAGAGCGCCCTTTGCGGTTGCGATCGCTACTTACCAACGCCTCTATAGCGGAACGGATGCGCTAGCCTTCCTGAATGGCCAAAAAAACGGAACTTTCAATGTGCTGGTGGTACTCCACGAGCACAACAACGCTTCCTCTGAGCTGCTAAACAGGGAATGAATAGTATCCGGTGGTACCCCACGGGATGCGACTTACATTAGAGGCTGGCTATGACCGAAGACTCCCCAAAGTATCCAAGCTGGATTGATGATAATCCAACATTCCGCACTCTCAACTGTCACAATCAGATATTAAACCTGAAAGCCTTCTCTAAAAAGACTTTTAGTACCTGTGCAATTCATATGAACTATTTTCAGGTCATTCCTAATAGTTAAGCGCTATTGAAAAATTTTGTCTGTTTAGAGGCTGTGATCCATTGGCCTCGTCATTAATTATCAAATGTGCCAATTTAATGGCGGAATGTGGGTTTCATCAATGTCAGCCTCATGGGCAATCTTATTCCTTCGCCCCACAATAAGAGTTAGTTGCTGTTTGATTGTTTGAGCAGATTTATGTAGTTTATCTGCCACACTGTCTTACAGCGAAACATGCGAAATCAGAAGGAAGCTTTTTAATATCAAGAACCGCTTTCTATAATGGTATACCTACAGACTGACAGGCAAGTTTGACTATGCCTTTTACTACGTCACTTGCTGTTGAACTTGCTAGTGATTGTGACCACTTCAATAATTTCTTTCTTACTGTTAAATCCTTCCTTGCTTCGTCAGCTATCTGTATAGACATCTGTTGCTGAGCTTCTTCTTCCCGGAGCCCATCTCTATTTATTAACTTTTCAAGTAAGGCTTGAATCTCAGACAGAACTAAAGATAGATCCTCACCTGTAGTCAGAACCTGTCTCTTAGGTAGATGGTTGTTAGCGATATTGTTCTGATTACCACTACCAACAATTTCAACATACTGGCCACCATGCACAGTTATCTTTCTCTCGCTCATTGCCTATTGTAGCTCCTCGATAAAAACGTAAAGTAATACTACCGAGCAACGGCTATTCGTTATTTTCAACTTTGTTTTCATTATTATCGCCAACAATTTCAGCGTATTGACCATTGATTATGGTGACGTCACGTCTCCCAGCTTTGGCTCCTGCTTCAAATGCCTCAAGAATTACGTTAAATAAAGGCATTTCCTTTAATGTGTCTTGATGATTTACATCCTCTACTTCAGATTGATAGACCTTGTAGAATTTATCTTCAGCAGTGCCGTCACTTACGTCATCTGATATCTTGACTTTAATAAGAGCATCGTCTCCTATTGCCTCATATCCCTTAAAGGCATAGTTTTTATCTTTGGAGAGCTGCTTAATCGTGTTATACAGAGCTTGCTTGTTATCATTGCTCTGTATAAGAATCTCTGATGTTCCTCTATCTTTCTCAATAAATTTTTCAAAGTCTCCAGGTTTAAATTTATTTCCTCTTGATGGAACGCGTCGGCGTCCCTCCATGTCATCAGGATATTCTTGTTTGAATACATACTCACATTTTATATCCTTAAAGACTGTGCTTTCATCAAAGGCCCAAGCATATATACATGCTCCTGTAAGTTTAGCTTTAGCTAGGTTAGCACCATAAACTTTAGCCCCTTGCAACATAGCTTTTCTGAGGTTAGCCTTTTGCAGATTTGCCTGACTAAGATTTGCTTCAGTAAAATCAGCTTTGCTTAAATCCTCTCCTTCTAAATTAATTCCCTCAAGGTCTAAACCAGCAAAATTTTTGACCTTCAAAGACCTTCCTAAAACTAGCTGCCGTACTCTGGAATATTTAAGATAGTTATTTCCAGTGAGGGCAAACTCTAGGGATCTAGCTCTCTGCCAGTTGATTCTTTTTATAGTGGCATTCCTAAAGTTTGCACCTCTAAGATCTGCTGCTGAGAAGATGGCTTCTGTCAAATCTGCTCCCTTAAAAGTTGTACCTCCACGAGCCATAAAGCGAATGTACATTTGCCAAAGCCAACTGAACTGTCCGTTTTCCGAGATTGCTGCCCTAGAAAACAAACATCCAAATACAGCTCCAAGTAACGCTCCAAATACTCCTGCACCAAACCCCTCACCTGGAGAAACTTCTATCCATCCAAGTAGGTTGTGGAAAAGTCGCTCCTCTAGAGGAGCGAGAGTGCTACTGAAACCCATGGTGTAACCTAGCGTTACTAAAGCTGCAATGATGGCAAGAAACACACCACTAAAGTCATCATCAGATTCACTTGAAATCATGGTAATTATTGCACCGAGGAGAACCATAAGAATCATGGAAATTCCCACCCCTACATGCACATTCACTGCCCAGGCCCCTAACTGAATCAGGCCTGCTCTTAGCAATACAGCCAAAACGACTGACCAAAATCCAACAAGTAATGAATCAAGTAAAGATAGCTTCTTACGCGAAGTACGAAAGAAATAAAGCGAGAAGGTCGTTACTATTGCTGTTGGAAATGCTGAAAGCAAACAGAAAAATATAGAGATAGCTAAAGACAGTGTTTGCCACGATTTACTTAAGCCAGATTTTGCACTAGTAAAGTCTGCTTTTGTAAGCGTAGCATCTGAAAAATCTGTTCCCCGAATATTAGTATCTCGAAAGTTTATTCTAGGAAAAGTATTTTCAATATCGTTTTTCTCATCAGCAGGCTCGGTGTCAACTGTCACATTAGTGAAATTTGACTCTCTTAAGTTGGCCCCATGAAAATTTGCATCTCTAAGCTTTGCACCGCTAAAATCTGCTTTATACAGGTTTGCATTATGGAAATTTGCTCCTCTAAGATCTGCACCACTAAAATCTTCTTTTTGTCGATTTTGACCGATATAAGTGTGGTTTCTAAGATTTCTTTCCCCTGGAGTTGTGTGAGTCATTCTGAGTAGATGCTAAGGGATAAGGATTTTATAAGGTCCAAAAAATGAATGTCGGAGAGACGTTCCATGGAACGTCTGTACATCCAATATTGGAGCCTAATTAATTTTGTTTCCTAATGAGATGTAGAATTCTAGACCTTTTTTAGAAGTAGCATAGAATTGTGTCATCTTTATATTACCTGTGCCAGTTGACCCCACATTCCGTCATTAAATTGGCACATTCGACAATTAATGACGAAGCCAATGGATCACAGCTTCTAAAAGAACATGGATTCTCAATAAATAGTTATTATTGAGAATAACCTAAAAATAGTTCATATAAACTAATTTGGCGCTCAAAGTCTCTGTAGGAAGGGCTTTCAGATTTAATATCTGATTATGACAGTTGGAAGTGCGGAATGTCGGGATAATTACTCAGTGCCTGATCCAAGTTGAGACTATTACCGGATTTACGAAATTGCGTTGGCATAGCCGCTCTAGCAGAGCATCGGACTTGACCGAGAATCAACCCGGCTGTTCAGTCAGATTTCAAACGAAGAGACGCGTACACCTGAAGCAGACCAACGAATCCGCGAACGGCTCCAGGAAGTCGCTATGCAATGTAATGAGCTAATGAAAGAACTTGGGTAAATATTGCTATATAATTAGCGCGATACATTCTGTATTCCAACCTTAGAATATTCCAATCAATGGAACTCGACGATGCTCTAAAACAGCGGCTAGAAGAAAAGGGCATGTCCCAATATCAGCTAGCCAAGGAGGTAGCGAAACTTGATGGAACTGGTAGACCACCCAGTAGCTATACAGGTAGGTTTTCCAAAGTGTTTGATGACCCCAAAGGGCGGACCTACAAAAACATTGAGGAGATCATTCAGGCCCTTGGAGGCCGACTCCTAATTGAGTGGACCGATACCAAGACACAAGAGCTGAAATAGATATAGTGCAGGCATTACAGCTTATGGCACTATGAAATAGCGTTAGTTCCTGAAAACTGGTGAGTTGACTACGTATTTCTAGCCAGCTCACTGTATTACTTCAAAAAGCAAAAAGCCCAGAGCTGGCAGGCTCTGAGCTTTCAATTTCAATTAATTATTCTTTGTCAATTATGACACATAATCCCAGCGGGCGACAAAAATCGTCCCACCTTCGGCTGACCGCAGCCGAGGTAAAAGACATGTGGAACGAAGGAGAATACACCCCTCAGGGATATCTACATCACTTGATA
>NZ_JADEXP010000623.1 GCF_015207065.1 Leptolyngbya cf. ectocarpi LEGE 11479
GGCCAAGCTGGCGCGGGAGGCTGAAATTGCCTACGCGACGCTGGCGCTGGCGACGGACTATGACTGTTGGCATCCGGACCATGACAGCGTGACGGTTGAAATGGTAATTGGCAATCTGCAAAAAAATGCGGTCAATGCCCAGCTGGTAATTCGAGATGTGGTGCGTCGGCTCACGGAGACCCCACCTGTCTCAGAGGCCCACTCGGCGCTGAAATATGCGGTGCTGACGCCATTGGATATGGCCCCTGTCGCAACGAAAGATAAATTGAAGCTGTTACTGGAAAAGTATATGTAACCCCCGGAGGTTTACCAATGGGGGCAAGAATGCCAAGATATGGAGACGCTTCTGGAACGTATTATGACCGGTGAACTTGGTTATTCTTTACCCCCAGCTGTCCGTCGGATTGCTAATAATTTTCGCCTAGCGGGCTGGGTTAGCTTTTGGGTGCAGGTGGTCAGCGGTGTGATTGCCACGCTGCTGTTTGTCACTTCCCTATTGGGGCTGCAGTCGGTCAGTAATCGCGGCGGCGCTGAGAATGCGGCGGCTGGCAGCGGCTTTTTGCTGGCTGCATTGGGGGTGGCCACTGTCTATGTGGGGGCGTTTTGGGCGTTTCAGTATACCCGCTTTGCCCGTAAGCTTAAGTCGACTAATCCAGACCTGCGGCCCAAACCTAAAAATGCGGCCAAGATGATTGCCACTGGGTTGAGCATTAGTCTGTTGGGAATGTTTTTTGGGTTACTCGGGGCTGGTGGGGTGGTGGGTGCCCTGATGCTCAAGGTGATTTCCCAACCCCAGAGCAATGTGGCGATTACGAATCCTAGTCTGGCGGTTGAGCCGTTGGATGTATTTTTGGTACAGGCCACCATCAACGCGCTGATTTCACACTTTGCTGGGATTGTGGGGTCGCTGTGGCTGTCGCGAACGATTAATAAGCAGTCTTAACTACTAATCTATTTCAGAGTCAATTTTGATTGCTCTCAACACTAGGCGGCTGCGGTTTTAGGCGGCTCCGGTGGCTGGTTGTTTGCTCGAGTTTCAGCAGAAATCTGGCACAGGGCTAGAAGTTGCGCTGGCGAGAGTCTGCCTTGCAGATATAGTAACCAAATGCGATCGCACGCAGAATCTTTGTTCATGACCTTTATTTTCCAGGAACGGGCTGTCTTTACCGTAGCCAAGCCACGGTGAAACGATGGGGTGGACGTGCCAACTGTGGCAGCGGTCGTGCTGCCGGATCTAGAGATAGCGTCTAAGCCATCGCCCTATCCTTAGTAATACAAAAGTTTTAGTCCCTATTCCCGATGGGGCTATTTTGCTACTTACCCTACCGCCACCTATGAAATCATTAGCAGACCGAATCCCAGCCCCGACGCTGGTTATTTTGGCGGGGGTAACGGTGCAGCTGGGGTCTGCCCTGGCCAAGTCCGTCTTTGAATTGGCGGGTCCCCTGGGGACGGTATTTTTGCGGGTGGCCCTATCGGCGG
>NZ_JADEXP010000624.1 GCF_015207065.1 Leptolyngbya cf. ectocarpi LEGE 11479
ATGCTATACCTAGTTATGAACTGACAGTAGAGTTTTGGTTGCCTTTTGACTTGATGCTTGATTTAAAGGCTGATTCCTGGAAGATTAAATCGCAAAAACGTGGCCGTTCAAGAACGAGTGTTCCCCTTGGAAGTAAACATAAAGTTGTCGTACGTTCCTTTGATAGATATGATGTCAAGTCTGATTATAATAACTTGGTGAAAACCTGGAATAAATTAAATTCTTACTCTATTACAAAGTCAGATTTCAATATCGTTACAACTAAGATTGTTTATCTCAGCTGTTGGGCTAAGTTGGAATCTCTTCTGCAAGCATCAGATCCATATAAGCTGGGCATGGCAATTGCCTGCTCTCTTAATTCAGAGAAACAGAAAAAAGATAAGCTGATAGAAAAAATTCTGGATTCAGGTATTCCAATTGTTGTTTGGTCTAGAGATAGAAATCTTGAGAATCTTGAAAAAAATATGTGCTCATTATTTAATTTGGCTCATCTTACTGACGACTCTCATTTGCTAGAAAAGATTTCAAATATACGTAAATTTGCTGATGATCAGCAACCACTAGGATATCATTTGGGAGTTTGGTGTGATGTTCCTCAAAAGATAACTGAAATCCAAAAGTTTCGTAAGCAAGCGAGGTTAGAGGCATGAGCGAAAGCTCTATAAACTGGCAAGTCTTTCGAGGTGACCATATCCAAGATGGAGAACGTATCAAGCGGCTTCCTCCTCCTCCTCCTTGGCGACAGTTTAGACCTAAGGCTAAGAAAAATGATGCAGATAAAGTAGCAGCTAGCACAACTACTTATCATCAAAGAATTCTAGACTATTGGATAAAACTTCAAATCCTGGCGGACAAAGATGAAAACATTCATGATCGCTTACGAGGTGAGAAGTTTCGAATTCGGACAGATCAGGCGAATGTGATTCAAGCTGTAAATGCGGCTCTGTCTCTTCGTCGTCCTTTATTGATTACTGGTAGACCGGGTTCAGGCAAAACCTCATTAGCCTATGCGATCGCATATGAACTCAAACTTGGTCCAGTCTTAATGTGGCCCGTTACGGCCCGTTCAACTTTAGAACTGGGCCTTTATCGCTACGATGCCATTGCTCGTTTACAAGATGCCCAACTGCGTAAGCAGAAAGTTGAAGCAAATGAGTCTGTTGAAAAAGAACACTCGATTGGAGATTATATTCAACTTGGTCCATTAGGAACCGCCTTTTTACCTACTCCCTATCCTCGGGTGTTGCTTATTGACGAGATTGATAAAAGTGATATCAACCTACCTAATGATCTGCTGCATTTGTTAGAGGAAGGGAAGTTTGAAATTCCTGAACTGATACGCCTTGTAGATAACCAATCTCAGAAAAATAGCCTCTCAGAGGCGCAACTTAAATTTGCTGAATCTAAGCCTCAAGAATTGACACAAATTCGTACGGCAGATGACATACAAGTTTCTATCGAGGGTGGCAGTGTCCGTTGT
>NZ_JADEXP010000081.1 GCF_015207065.1 Leptolyngbya cf. ectocarpi LEGE 11479
TCCCCTCGGCTATCGGTAGGCAGATCGTTTTATCCCCGGCGACTCCTCGTCGTTTGCGTTTGGCCATCGTCCTTGGCCTCCAAACTCTATGCCCTCATTTTAGCCAAACAAACTGAGTTGGAACTAGGTTTAATCGTCTAGATCAAGAAAACTTTAACTCCTTTCAACAGTTTATTTTAGAAGGAGCTAGTCGAACTGGGAGTGCCACCATACTAGATGGGACTGCTGATAGGCAGTCTAATATACCAGCAACAAAGCTAGAGTTTACGCCTCCTGATAAGAATCGACCTCTGATCAATATTCAGTTTGGCATAGGAACAATTCTGCGCGATCTTTTACTAGAAGGTGGTCTCTCTAAGTCCCGTCAAGAAGGCAAAAACGGCAAAAGACCCAATCGTGATCATTGGATCGAGTCGCCGGATTTGGTGGGACGTCATAATCCCTACTGCGCTGTAGCGACAGATGCCTATGTAGCACATCCTACAGTGTCTAATTCAGACCAAGCCTATGCGACTGATACGGCAAAGGGCGTTGTCTATGTAGCAGCAGTCAGCGGTAGTCAAGATATTTTACTAGAGCGGGTAGCTATTTTTAACTTCGGGGTGGGTGTTGCGATCGCCCCCGGAAGCGCGGCCCAGAATGACGCTATCTATCTCCATCAATGTAGATTTGACGGCTGTACCTATGGAGTAGCTGTTGGTTCAACCCAGGCCCGAGGTTGTCATATCAGCAACTCCTCTTTTTATCGTGCGTTTTCGGCCATTACGACAATTGACTTTGGAACAGGAACTGCATCATTGGTAAATCTGACCTCTAACCAATATAAAGATTGTCGTATGCTATATCGGCTGACCTCTTCCTATGTTGGTCCCTGCTCGATTTCTGGCGATTATTGTGAAAATGTAATTCGACTCGGTACGTTTGGGCTGATTACGTCAGTCAATGCCTCAAATGCTTCTGTATCATTTCAAGGCTGCAACTATAACTTTGAAAATGCTGAAGTTCCTTACATTGGGACTCTTGGAGTGATTGTTAACAACTCAATGATCCTAAAATTCAAAGGCTGTACATTTCTAAATAAAAGCTCTCCTATTAAGAAGAAAGAAAACGACAGTAAACAGTCAGAAATATCTTCCAAACATGAAATACTAAATCATCAAGAGCTTTCGCCTGTCTCTGAATTACATTTACTATTAGTGGCTCCCAATTTTGGCAAGTTTATCTTTGATGGATGCAGTTTTCGCTTTCCTACATCCGAGGAGTTTGACAACATCCGAAGTAATGCCGTCTTAAGAGAGCCACCTATCCGAATTACCCCATATCCTAATCCTTATTCGTTTAATTATTCCAGACAAGCAGTTTCCTTTAGAGACTGTATTGTCCGAGCACATGACTCTCCTTCCTCAATTCAGCTATCCGATGAATTACCTATTGTTCTGAACAATATCGAGCCACGTCGAGTTCCCATTCACTGGAGTACGCGATCGATTCGAATACTGGGAGGACTTGCTGGGGAACAAACGGTATCCATCAGAAATACTCTCAAAGGTGATGATCCAGATCGCCTGGTCAGCTTACCGATCGTGAAGTTGGATTCTATTAAGGTTGCTGACGATCAAAAGCAGTTAGGATACAACGGCAAACTCCAGATACTAAATCTAGAACGGCAAGAAGCCAAAAAAGATGAACAAGATCAGAAGAATCAAGGAGCCTCCCTAATGGTAGGGGACCGTCTGTTTTGGTTCTCTCGATTTGACCCTATGGAAGGCCACTATGCAGGTACTGGACCAAACGCTGTAAAGCATTATCCAATAGCTATCTCTGCTTTTACAGTAACTAAAGCTAAAGTCAGTCGCACGGTTGACAAGAATATTGTTAGCTACACGCTAGCTGCCGAAGCTGAAGTACCCACCGACACAACAGGCAACAAACCACGAGCACCCTATCGAGATGAGGTATTTCCCCTCAACGTGACGTCAACCGATACATCAGAAGAGGACAGCTACAAAAAATTACGGTATCTGAGTAGAGCTGTTATTATGCCACGTTCTGATTTTGGGCAACCAGAAAACTCTCAATACTATGTCATTCTAAATGGCTCAGTTCAGGGAAAGTTTAAACATGGATCGACCATAGTCACAGAGGTAACCAATATTCACCTATTACAGATTGGAGATTTTGTTAATCAAGACTATGTACCTTCAGGAACTAGAATTAGGGACATTAGTCCAACTGACCTGACGATTGAACTGACTGAATCAGTTAAGCTTTCTGGCACAGTCAGCAGTGAATCAGTTGTAGACCATGTGCCCTTTTGCTACGTACGATAAACTAGCTACTGATTTCTGTACTGTCTTTTGAGGTTTTGCTTTATTCAAAGCTTTTCTTAAGCATCGAACACTTATTCTTTCTGAAGTGAAAAACCAGATAATTCAGGATCGCAGTTAACGCTATCAGGATTTGCCAAAATTTCAGGCGAGCGACCAGGACGATATATATGTACAGTACGATTCTTGCGGTCAACGAGTAGCCCTAATTCTGCACCGTTGTCGATATATTCCTCCATCTTTCCCTGCAACGTCTTTAGAGCATCGCTGGCAAAACGCAACTCCACAACAAAATCAGGACAAATCGGAGCAAATGAAGCCTGCTGCTCTTTAGACAGCGCATTCCACCGCTCCAGTTTTACCCAGGCAACATCAGGCGATCGGGTGGCACCATTGGGCAGGGTAAACCCTGAACTTGAGTCGAACACCTCACCCGTACCATCCTGATCGGACCAATTTGCCACCTGCTGAGCAATTTTAAGGTTCCGATTTCCGGTATCTGAAAACGCTGGGGGCATAACGATTACTTCACCTGTCGCGGTCCGCTCAATGCGCAAATCTCGATTTGACTGGCAAAAGGCATAAAACTGCTCCTCCGTCATTCTGGCCTGGGGCATCAACGATGATAAATCCACCGTCAAAGGGGTCAAATCGGATTTAATCTGCAGACTAGTCATAGCAGCTTGAGTCCCAGGCAGAATAGAGCTTTCATCAATTCTAACAAAGACTAAGGTGGGCTTTTCTCAGCAGATTTTGTAGTTCTTAGTTTTTCTACTAGAAATCTCCACCCAACAGTCTTGCTATGATACAAATGCATTAAGCATGCGCACATAGCCGTTGCCATTTCTGGCATTCAGCGATCACTAATATTGTGAACTATGTGCGCCAAGCTATACTTGCCAATCAGCAACGCCTGCACCTTTAACCGTATGCAGCTGGCATGACGGTGTCTATGAAACTTAGCTTCTGTACAGTTTTACATAGACAAAAAAAAGCCTTAGCCCATTGGGCTAAGGCTCTTATCAGGGTGCATCTACCAACTATGTCTACGGAATACCCATGGCATTTCAGGATAGTTTGGCTCGATCCCCTAAGGTTTACCTTGCCTAGCAAGCAGGATGGAAAATACGGGTGACTTTGGCTGGGATTTGGCACAATAGCTGGGAGCGCTCATAAAGGCCAGACACCATGGATACAGAGACGATATCGTTCAGTATTGTCATTACCACCTATAATCGGGTCGAACTGTTGAAACGTGCGATCGCAACCGCCCTCGACCAGACAGTTCCCTGTCAGGTAATCGTGGTCGATAATGCTTCTACCGACGGTACCCAGAGCTATGTTGAAAGCTTGGGAGACCAGGTGCTCTATCATCGCAACGCCACTAACACCAACCACTCAGGGGCCGTCAATGCAGGCGTAGAACGAGCTACTGGCACCTGGATCAAGCTGGTGGATGACGATGACTACCTGGCCCCCACCTGCATTGCTGATATGATTAACGCCATTCAGCAACGGCCTGCCGCCGTGATTTGCTCCTGTCAGGCCGCCCAGGTTGATGATCAAGGCCAGGAGCTGAGCTGTACCCCCCCCACTGGCCCCGGTCAAGTATTCTATATTCCCCAGGCAGATATCCACTACGGCATGTTTTTAGAAGTGGTGCCCTTTGGCACGCCGATTCAGGTGGCTGTGCGACGGGATGCATTTTTAAAATCGGGGGGCTGGGATCTGAGTATGACCGGCTTTGACGATATTGACTCCTGGATTCGTGTAGCGGACTATGGCGATGCCCTATTTATTAATAAATGCCTCACCTATCGCACCGTATGGCCGGGTGGCTACGACCAAAAAATCACCCTCCAACGTCGTTTGGAAACCAATATTTTGATCAAAGAGCGGATCTATCAACACGTCAGTGCCAAACATCAGGATCAGCTACCCACGCTGAAGGCGATTCGTCAGTACCTGAGCCTGCACTGGATGATCGTTGCCCTTAAACAAAAGCAGCTGACCAGCGCCCTGAGCTTTGGGCTACCGGCCATCTTTTCCCCCAACGCTTGGCAGCTGCTGCGGCAAGCGGTAAATTTTCGTCAGCAAAAAGCTACACCGCCTGTGGCTAAGCTGGTGCTTGAGTAGTTCTAAGGACACCTCCATGACCATTACTACAACAACTTTTCAGGTCGGTGGTAGTCTCCATGCCCAGGCCCCCACCTATATCAAACGCCAGGCCGACGATCATCTCTACGACAGTCTCAGTCGAGGAGAGTTTTGCTATGTGTTTAATACTCGACAAATTGGTAAATCAAGCCTAAGGGTCAGAACAAAACATCGGCTGAAACGGGACGGGGTGTGCTGTGCCGCCATTGACTTAACTAATTTAGGTAGCGACAATGCTACGGCAGAAAAATGGTATATGGGCATTGCCGCTGAGCTATGGCGGAGTCTACAGCTGGAGGGTAACTTTCAACAGTGGTGGCAACAGGGTGATAGCCTCTCGGCGGTACATCGCCTAGAGCGATTTATGAAAGATGTGGTGCTGCGACAAATTGAGGCAGACCGGATTGTTATCTTTATCGATGAGATTGACAGTATCCTGGCACTCCCCTTTGCCGCTGATGACCTATTTACTTTGATTCGCTACTGTTATAACCAACGGGTGGACAATCCAGAGTATCGCCGTCTTAGTTTTGCCTTATTTGGGGTAGCTACCCCCACCGATCTCTGTCAAAATCCTAACCGGACACCGTTTAATATTGGTACCGCCATTGAACTCAATGGCTTTACCCTCGATGAAGCGCGGCCCCTCAGCCGTTGGCTAACTCCCATGGTGAGCAATCCGGTAGAAACACTGGGCTATATCTTGGATTGGACCAATGGGCAGCCCTTTTTGACCCAAAAGCTCTGTCAGCTGGTGGTGACTCGCATCGCCCCGCGCACAGAGGTTTACGTTGAGCAGCCCTGGGTGGATGGGTTAGTGCGATCGCAGCTAATCAAGAACTGGGAATCCCAGGATGAGCCCCCCCACCTGAGAATTATCCAAGATCGCCTACTCTCTCGTCCCCAGATGATTAGTCGGCTGTTGGGATGCTACAAAAAACTGTTATCCAGCCAGTCCCTGACCTTAGAAGATAATCATCTCCGAGAGGAGCTGCTACTCTCGGGACTGATCGTTAAACAAGCCGGTCAGCTAACCGTTCGCAATCAGCTCTATCGTAAGGTTTTTACCCCCCATTGGGTGGACTATCATCTGGCTCGATTACGTCCCTATTCTCAAGCCTTTGAAGCCTGGATTCACTCAAATCAACAGGACCGTTCCCGATTGTTGCGGGGACAGTCTTTAGTTGAAGCCCAGACCTGGGCTAAGGATCAACAACTGAGTGACTTAGACTATAAATTTATTGCCGATAGTGTTGCGGTTGATCGTCAAGAAGTTCAGCAAGCACTAGAATCAGAGCGCCTCAAAGAACTCGAAGCACGCCTGGAAGCCCAACAGCGCAACGTTGCCCTACAACGCTTTTTGATTGTCGGCATGGGTGTGGCATTTCTCAGCATCACCAGCGTGGCCATGCTCGCCTATCGCCAGTCACGTCAGACCATGCTGACTCGGCAAGACAACCAAAACAATCAGGCCCTTTCCGTTAGCTACTATTCCGACGCCCTCTATAACCAAGATAATCGTCTGCTCGCTCTGTTGGAAGCTGTGCGCGCGGCTCAACAGCTACAGCGTTTACCTCAGCCTCAGCCCACGGTCAAACAACAAGTGGAAAAGACTCTGCGGCGAGCCATGCAAAATATCACCGAAGCCAATCAGCTCCGGGACCATCGGGCGCCTGTCTATGACGTGACCTTTAGCCCTGATGGTCAGTATTTAGCCTCAGCGAGCTGGGATAATACCCTCAAGCTTTGGTATGCCAACGGTCAGCTGATTACCACCCTAAGTGGTCACACCAATGCGGTGTGGGATGTGGCGTTTAGCCCCGACAGTGAGTATTTAGTGTCCGCCAGTGCCGATGCCACTGCAAAAATTTGGCCCATTAGCTACGAGAGTGATATTCCGACTGTGGTGGCCCCGCCGCTGACGCTTCTAGGACACCAGAGTCGAGTCAATGCAGTGGATGTTTCCCTCGATAGTCAAACATTAGTCACAGGGGGTGAGGATGGCCATCTCAAACTTTGGAGTCGTACAGGCGAACTCCTGCTAGATATCCAGGCCCATGAAGCCAGTGTTAACCAGGCGGCCATTAGTCCTGATGGTCTTACCTTAGTCACCACCAGTGAAGATCAGTCCATTCGACTTTGGGAGGCTACCACCGGACGTCTGTTAAAGGAACTCAAAGGGCATCAAGCTCCGGTTTATGGCTTAGCCTTTAGCCCGGATGGCCAACTTTTAGCCTCCACCAGCGACGATAAGACCATTAGACTTTGGGCATTGGAGAATCGTAGCAATGACTCTTGGTCTTTTACAGAAGACCAAAGTATCCTGCTCGAAGGCCACCAAGATCGGGTGTGGAATGTGAAATTTAGCCCCGATGGTCGTCAGCTGGCCTCCACTAGTTGGGATAACACTGTTAAACTATGGACCAGCAGTGGCACTCTGGTAAAAACCCTAAAAGGCCATGATGCGGGTACATGGAGCGTTGATTTTAGTCCCGATGGCCAAACCTTGGTCTCTAGCAGTGACGATGCCACTGTGCGGCTGTGGCGTTTGGACAAAATTCCTCAGACATTTCATGGTTACCAGGGGCCTGTCACTGGCTTAGATGTTAACCAGCAGATAGTGGCTGCTGGCAGTTGGGACAAAACCATTCGGGTTTGGGACTGGAGCGGTAACCTACAGTCTGTTTTACAAGGGCACACCAATCGCATCCGACAGGTTGCCTTTAGTCCCGATGGGCAAACCCTAGCTTCTGCTAGCTGGGATCAAACTATCAAGCTTTGGCGGCCTGAGGGCGGCTTATTAGAAACCCTGCAGGGGCATCAAGATATCGTATGGGGCGTCGCCTTTAGCCCGGATGGAGAAGAAATTGCTTCTGCTAGCTGGGACCACACCATTAAGCTTTGGCGACCCAATGGAGATCTGCTACAAACCTTGCGGGGGCATCGCGATCGCGTTTATGGCATTGCCTACAGTCCCGATGGCCAATACTTAGTGTCCGGCAGTTGGGACCACACCCTCAAGCTTTGGAATCGCCGTGGGGAACTGTTAAAGAGCCTCCATGGACATCGTGCGCCTATTTGGGCCGTCGCCGTTAGTCCCGATAGTCAGCTGATTGCGTCTGCTAGTGCCGATCACTCCATCCGGCTTTGGTCTATTACGGGTCGCCCTATCGCCACCCTCAACGGCCATCAGGCTAGGGTGCACGGAGTGGCCTTTAGCCCGGATGGTCAGATGCTCGCATCCACCAGTTACGATCGCACCGTACGTATCTGGAAACAGGATGGCACCCTGATGAAAACTCTCTACGGTCACAATGAGTTTACCTGGGGAGTGGCCTTTAGTCCCGATGGTCAAACGTTGCTCTCTAGCGGCCATGACCGTCAAGTCATTCTGTGGGACTGGCGAGACAGCCGCAGCTTTGAGCAACTCCTAGACGATGGCTGCCGCTGGCTAGATGACTATTTAGTCCATAGTGATAATCTGTCGGACGCAGATCGTCAGCTATGCAGTGGAGGTATCTAAGTGGGGGTATCTAGGAAGACCATTAGGATATTCTTTTAAATTACTTTTTTCACCTTACACAATTTCGGTGTTTTCCCTTAAATTGCTTTCATAGCGAGCTAGTCCGTCAGTTATCAATTGATTTACAGACCCGTTTCGTTTTCAACAGTATCTGGGCTGTAATCGCGAAAAACAAAACAAACCATCATATTTACTATCATTGCTGAGCAAAGGCCTCCAGAGGCACGTTTGCTCACCAGTTTTCATTTTTGCTTTTGTCCAATTTTCTGGTTTTTGGGAATGTTTATAATCCTGTTCCCATCACCGTATCGGTATCGCCACGGGTCTTGGTATTCCATGGCTCTTAGCACTCGGTTTCAAGGATTACAGGAGGTATGGTTATGAAAGATATCGCAATTGTTGGCAGTCCTAGTCAGCCCGAAACGCTGCTGGCTGACCTGCTGCACTGGCATGGTCTATCCGTTTTTCAGGTGGGTGACGGTGACGCCTTACTACCGTTGTTAAGCTTTATTTCACCTGAGCTAATTATCATAGAGGCTGCCCCTGGGACAGATGCTTTATGCGATCGCATCAAACGTAGTTCTGTGATTGGCCATATTCCTGTACTCGTATGCGCAGAGATAGGTGCCTCCTGCTGCTGCAGTAATGCCGATGCCTATCTCTGTGCCCCCTATACAGCCGAAGAGGTGTTTGCCCATATCCAGGCCCTGCGTCCCCTCAAAAAGCCCCTGTCCAACACCATAGCCACATCAGCCTGGATCGATTCCTAGACGTCCACCAAAATACTGTCTATACAGGTTACAGCTGGCGGTGGCTGTATTCCCTATCAGGGTGACTAATCCCATACTTTCTAAACGATAGGCGGCCATGGGCTCTAGCTCACTGGTCGTCTCTTGATTAATCACCCGATAAAATGTGCGGGCGAGTTTGGGTTCTGCTTCAAAAATAGCTAGATAGCTGCGGAGGTGATCGCTGTAGATGCCGCTATGCTGAGGGGCTTCATCGATTAGCTGGTTGAGGTCCATCTTGTGGACACTGAGATTGTACAGGGCCAAATGAATCAAATAAGGGTGCCCCTCTACCAGCGTATGCAGAGACACCAGCCCTTCATCCCATGGAATGCGATAGCGTTGAGCTAGCTGCTGGGTCTGGGCCAGGGTAAAGGCAGGCAGCCGCAGGGGGAGGCCTACGTTAAATGGCGACTGATGAATCTGCAGTGGAATATAGGCTTCAGTGGCATAGGCCACCAGTAGCCTCAGATAGCCCCACTCTTTTAGATTTTTGGCCTCTTCATGCCACACCCGCAACATGGGTAAAAATTCTTGGGCCATGGCAGGATGTTCAAACACGGCCTGGAGATCGTCAATGACCAGCAGGAGTGGCTGCTGCAGCGGTTCCAGCACACTACTTTGCATATAGTTAGTACAGCTGACCTTACTGCCTAGATCGGCACTCCATACATCATCTAACTGGCCAGTGAGCTTTAACTGCTGGGCAATGTTGGCACACAACCAACGTAAAAACCGATCAAAATCGGCCAATACATACCCATCTGCTTGGCGAAAGTTAAGCCGTACTACGTTGAAGCTAAAGGATTGAGCCTGGGCAACTAGACGGTTAACGAGGGAGGTTTTACCCCATCGTTCCGGGGCGCGCACCCTCAACAAAGCCCCAGGTTTTAATAATTCACCCATGGCCTGGTTTTCCACCGGAGGGCGCTCTACGTAGAGCGGGCTGCCCAACGGTAGGGGGCTGCCTGGAAATGTGGTGTCTGACTGCTGTGAATCGGGCCACCATCGGTCTGGTGTCGCAGGCTGATGCAGCTGATAGGCCTGCTGTCGCAGCACCGCATGAATATTTTTTTTGGTAACGCGCTCCCCCAACACGTGGGAGATCTTTTGCCAAAGACGGGATCCCGTTACTCGTACGTAATCGGCATCGTAGCCCTCACTGGCCGCGATTTGAGCGTAAGTAGATCCCTGCCAGCATCGTCTGAAAACGACTTCTTGAATAGCCGTTAATCGATACGGTGAAAGGAGTTTATCAACAAGTGTGATGGCATCTTCAGGAGACATGGGGCCACCACCGTCAACCAGAGGTATAGAAAAACACTATGAGTAGATGGGCCTCCTACGAACCGTTGGACACTAGGAAGCCACTAATATATCAGGCCATTTGCGTTCTGTTTTGTAATCCAATGTGTACTTTTAATGCGGCAATTTGGTGCAACCCAGGCTGAGTCGGCGTTTGTGACTTTATTCCTATCCATAGGTCTATCTTATTTATTGGGTCTCTTTTGACTTAGTTATCTATGCGGTCTGTTACAAAAAACCACAGGCTGTAATAGGAACGCGCTTTAATAGGGACATACTGCCTTAGGACTGCCTATGATCCGCTTCAACCGCTTATGGGTTGCTGTGTTGTTGGTGACCACCGCCTGTCAGCCGCTGCTGTCAAGTGTTTCTAAGCAGACGGGTGGGGGGTATCAGGTGCGTGCGATCGCATCCCAGTTAGATCATCCCTGGAGTATGGCGTGGCTGCCCGATGGCGGTTTGCTGATTACCGAACGCCGGGGCCGTCTCAAACACTGGCAAGAGGGACAAATGACCCTGATCGATGGCATCCCCCCTGTCTTTGCCCAGGGTCAGGGGGGACTGATGGATGTGGCTGTCCATCCCCAGTTTGAAGCAAATCATCTGGTCTACTTTACCTATGCTGCTGGGACACCCGATGCCAACCAGACTCAGGTGGCGCGGGCCAGATTCGATGGCGGTAGTCTAAGCAACTGGGAGGTTATTTTTACCGTATCTCCATCTAAACCAGGCACCCAGCACTTTGGTTCTAGGCTCCTGTGGCTGCCTGACAATACATTGCTGGTAGCCATCGGAGATGGTGGCAATTATCCCCTGGAGCTAGATGGAGCCCTGATTCGTCAGCAGGCCCAAAAAACCGATAGCCATTTGGGCAAAGTCATTCGCCTCAATGACGATGGGTCGATTCCTGATGACAACCCAGCTGTGGGGCAGGATAGGTCAGCACTATGGACCTACGGACATCGCAATATCCAGGGATTGGCCTATGATGCTACCCACCAAACCGTGTGGGCCACTGAGCACGGGGCTCGCGGGGGCGATGAGCTAAATCTTTTAGAATCAGGAGAAAACTACGGCTGGCCCCTAGCTAGCCACAGCCGTGAGTATCATGTGGATCAGTTGGTTAGCCCAAACCAGTCCTTGCCTGGCATGGTTGATCCGCAGATCGTCTGGACCCCGTCCATTGCGCCATCGGGTCTGGCGGTTTACCACGGCAGTGCGTTTCCTGAATGGCAGGGGGATTTATTTGCCGGGGCCTTAGTCGATAGAGAAATTCGTCGGATTGACATTAATGCATCGGGTCAGCTCCAGGAAGTAGACACTATCGCCATTGGGCAGCGGGTGCGGGATGTGCGTCAGGGGCCAGATGGTAAGCTTTATGCGCTGACCGATGAGGATAATGGTCAGCTACTGGTGATTGAACCCAGCGATTAAACTCCGTCTCAGAAGCGTTATTGCTCAACAGCGACAAAGTATCAAACAGCTGACCCATAGGCGTATATCTAAGGGAGTAAAGCTACAGTTACGTCAGCTTTTATCTAGATCTCTACTACCTGAGAACTGGTTTTTCCAGGTAAATGAGAATGCGCTGCCTTTGCCGGGCTCAGACGTTAGGGTAATCTCTCCACCTTGGCCTTCAACAATCTTTTTAACAATGCTGAGGCCGATGCCAGTGCTTTCAACCGTGTCGCGGCTCTCTAGAGTCTGAAATATGGCAAAGATCCGTTCGTGATGGTCAGGGGCTATCCCTGGCCCATTGTCAGCGACGGTAAACTCTACCCTAGAGCCCAGCTCTTTTAGGGAAATGGTAATATGACCATCGGGGCGATGATGGTATTTAATCGCGTTACTGATCAAGTTTGTGAGTACTTGCTGGAGTAAGAGTTTCTCGGTAACCAGCGTAGAGGCGGTGGTCGGTAAGGTTACCTTCATTGACTCAGGGACGCTCAAGGAGTCTAAAATCTCATTGAGCAGCTGCAGTGGATCAAGTTCTCGGGTCTCTAAACTCTCACGCCCTGCCCGTGAGTAGCGCAACAGTCCATCAATAAAGCTTTCTAGACGCTGTACCCGAGTTCTCATTAGGGCAATCTGTTGCTGGTTTTCTGTAGGAATCTGTCCTTCTAAATCTTCTTGTAACCAGAGTGCTAGGTTTTTAATGGCTCGCAGCGGTGCTTTTAGATCGTGGGAGGCAATGTAGGCAAATTGATCTAACTCTTGATTGCGCTTTTTTAGTAGCTGGCTAGCTTTTCGAAGACGGCGGTTTGCCCTATCCATGGCAGCGGCCCGTTCTTTTAGGGATAAAACAAACTGATTTTGTTGGATGGCGATGGCGAGCTGTACGGATAGGTCGTCCAGCAGACTAAGCTCGTTACTTTGCCATGGGCGAGGCTGGTGGCAGTGGTGAGCAATTAGCAATCCCCAGAGCACTGTCTTTTTTGAGGTTGCAGACGGTTGCAACAAAATGGGGACAACCAGATTGGCTTTCACTTCAAACTGTTCTAGCAGCTGAATATGGCAGGGGGTGAGCCCAGCACTATAAATGTCGTCAATAACAGTTTTGTGGCCCTGACAATAGCGTTCTGCTCCCTGTTCAACGAAGCAGGTGTCTTCGATTTCAGCACTTAAACCAACACTCCAGCCGTCTAGGACGGATTCAGCGACGATGGTGCCGTTCATGTCGGGTTGAAACTGATAAATCAGGGTGCGATCGCAATCTAAAAAACTACGAGCCCCTTCCACCGCAATCTTCAAGCTAGTTTCCACATCCAGAGACTGGCTGATGCGCAGCGAAATACTGGCCATTAGCTGCTGCTGCTCCTGCTGTTTAGCAATGGTGCGCATCAGCTGTTGTTTGGTCAGGGCTCGGCGTACGGCTTGGACTAAGGTGCTGATGTTGAGATCACCCTTAATCAGGTAGTCCGTGGCTCCCATTTTCATCGCTTCCACCGCCACCTGCTCGCTGCCCTGCCCGGTCAGCATAATCACTGCCGGCATGGGCTGGCAGGTTTGCCCTAGGGTTTGTAAAAATTCTAGTCCGTCTATATCTGGCAGCCGATAATCTAGCAACAGTACATCTGGGTAAGACTGTTCACACAGAGCTAGACCGTCCTCACCACAGGTGCTAAACACAGTAGAGCATACAATCCCGGACTGCGTCAGGTAGCGCTCATAGGCAACGCGGTCCGCTTCAGAATCATCAACAATGAGTATCGTGCAGCTAAATGTGTCGGAATTCTCGCATGTATGCTTTGGCATATTAACTGCATCAGCCATCGGAATACCCTCGCCATCGGAATAACCCGACACTCAACTACCCATATTCTACAGAAAAAATATATTCTTACATAGGGCCCCTTCGCTAAAGCCGTATGGGCAAGATCGCTACCGCAAACCAATAATGGATAAACGCCTGGATTGATGCCTTGAATTTTTCAATATTGGTAGGCTTGAGTATGTAGCTGTTAGCGCCAGCCTGATAACAGTCGTCAATGTCCTGGGGGTTAGACGATGAGGTCATCACCACCACCGGTATGGTTTTGAGCTGCTCATCTTGCTTGATTTGTTGCAACACCTCTCGACCGTCGGTACCTGGCAGATTCAAATCCAACAAAATCACTTCTGGCATAGTTGATGGCTGCCCCTGGGTATAGGCACCTTCTCTGTGTAGAAAGTCGAGGGCGTCATCACCATCGTTGCAGCGGATAATCGGAATATGGATGTCACAGCTTCTGTCTATGATACGGCCAAGGGCGGCAAAATCATCGTCGCTGTCCTCGACAACCAGTAGGGTAGGGGAAGAATAGTCGCTCATAGTCTTAGTTTGTGAGGGTAAAGTAGAACGTAGTGCCCTCTCCGTAGATTGAATCGAGCCAAATTGTCCCCCCGTGGCGTTCCACAATTTTTTTGGCAATGGTTAAACCTACTCCAGTGCCGCCGCCATATTTACCAGGGGCATGGAGCCGCTTAAATATTCTAAAAACTGCTTCCAAATGCCTGGGGCGAATACCAATGCCGTTATCGCGTACATAAAAAATGGTGGCATCGGCGGCGACGGGCGCATTCGGACAGTCTTTGGCGTCTAAGTAACTAATTTCTACCCACTTTTCAGCTTTGTTATTGTACTTGATCGCATTGCTAACAAGATTGGTCAATAGCTCATTGACCTGGCTTTGATCGCAGGTCAGCGTAGGCAGTGACTGGGGTATGCGGAAGCTCACCTGCTCCGGCTTGCTGATTTTAATTACCTCCACCACGCTATCCACCAGTTGATTTAGATCCACTGGTTTCATCAGAAACTCAGTCCGCCCTAGCCTCGAATAGTGCAGCAGCGAATTGATCAGGTCCTCCATTCGCTGGGTGAGTTTCATTAGGGTTCGTAGCTTTTTGGTACCGTCATCCCCAAGCTGGTCACCATAGTCTTCAATCAAAAAACTGGAGTAGTTGTGGATGCCACGTAGGGGTTCTTTAAGGTCGTGGGAGGCCACGTAGGCAAAGGCATCTAGCTCTGCATTACTGCGCTGAAGCTCAGAGTTAAGCTCGGCCAGCTCATCTGCTTTTTTAAGCACTAGCCCAGTGATGGCGCTGCGCAGCTCTAATGCGGTTTCTACCTCACAGGGTTTCCAGGGCAGCGACCGCTGGCGCACCATTTCCTTCCATAGGTCAAATGACTTACGGGGGGAAATGCGACTGTGGCCGTCGGTGTCTATTTCGGTTGCTTTTTTCGGATTCCCTGCCCAGTTAACCGTTTGGGGTACCTCAGGACGGAACCAAAGCAGGTAAATTTGTTGTTTTTGAGAAATAGATAGGGCGAGCAGACCGCTGACGCCGCTAGCAAAGTTGGCGGCAGCAGGATAAACCGCACTGAGGGCTGAGGTTTGATAAACAACATCTTGACCTAGCTGCTGGTCTAGCCAGGAAACCAGGTGCTTCACGTCTTCCTGGGTGGGTGTGTGGCCCAGTAGGGTAATTTTGCTGTGTTCGCAATAAGCCACCCCCGCTGCATTGGCTAACGCCATTAATGTATCTGGATTTTGGGTTAAGCCCTGATGCAGGGTTTGACTACTGCCCAAGGATTTGACAACGCTGGCCTGGATCGTGTTGAGATTAAATCTATAGTCGCTGTCTTCATTTTTCTCTAGAGACGGAATCTCAAGGGCAACGACCTGTCCCAGAAACTCGCAGGTGGTCCGCATTTCGTAGGACAGTTTTTTAGGACTGCTGTGGTGACAGGCGATTAGGCCCCAAAGTTTGCGATCGCAAATCAACGAAATCGACATGGAGGCCTGCACTCCCATGTTGGCCAAATATTCCACATGGAGCGGTGACACACTGCGGAGGGTAGCCAGGCTCATGTCTAGCGGTGCTGTGTCGTCATCAGGGGCTGCATCAGGGGCTGCATCAGGAGCCACATCAGGAGCCACATCAGAAGCCACATCAGGGACCGAAAGTAACGGGACCGGTGTATAGACAACATTGGGAATCAGCCGTAGCAGGTTGAGCAAATATAGATACTTTGCCTGTTTGGGAATATCGCTAGGGGGATAGTGCAGTCCTAAAAAAGGAGACATCTCCTCCTGCTTTGCTTCAGCGATAACACTGCCTGCCCCATCATCATCAAACCGATACACCATCACCCGGTCAAACCCGGTGATCTGCTTCATCTCACTGACCGCCACCTGACACAATTCATCTAAGGTTTGGGTCTTTTGCAGACGACTGACGGGGCGCTTGACCAAGCGATAAAAGTCAAAGAAGTTGGCTGATGTTGGTGCTGCCGTCGGCTCTAGCTCTAGTACGACATACCGATCGCTGCGGTGAACCACCCCTGAGAAGGTCTGGGTCTCATCGTCCACGCTAATGTCCACTTGCAGTGGGTTAACTGTGTCGAACTCTTCTTCTAAACAGGCGGCGATTTGCTGAATTTGCTGGTTACTCACTAGCACCGACAGCGGCTGACCCAGCAGTTCATCAGGCACGCGTCCCAAATGGTCAGAGGTGTTTTGACTGATTTTTTGAATCGTCCAGGACGAATCTAGCACCACCATGATGCCGTGGGGCTGGATGGCTGCAGGACTATGAATGGGTTCGCGATCGCAGTTGGTCAAGTCTGCGGCATCAGTCTGCGGCTCAGTGATAGCAGCGATCTTGGCCTTAGTCTGGACAATAAAGTCTAATGCAGTCATGCTTGGCGTAAGGGTATGGAAGCTACCGTGGGAGACGGGCGCTATCAGGTGTTAGGGACTATAGCTGTAATCCGTTTTTATGCTGCCGTGACTTCTTTCTCCACACCTGTACTATCTGTAGTTTTTATATCGCTGTTTAGATCACCCGCCAAGGAAGGAAACGTTAGCTGAGACATCAGCACTGAAGCCAGCACCAGAAAAGCCCCACCTACTCCGATGGCCACCAGACGATCGCTGTGCAGAAATTGTCTCATAACCCAGCCAAATCCTAGGGACACTAAAATCTCGGGTAGAACAATCGAGAAATTAAAAATACCCATGTAGATCCCCTTCTGTCCAGGGGGAATAGCATGCATCAGCATCGAGTAAGGCAGCGCTAATACGCTCGCCCAAGTAATGCCAAAACCAACCATTGCCAGCAGCAGCCAATATTGGTTTTGAAACACCGTGATTGAAAGCAGACTCACGCCGCCTAACAATAAACAAAAGCAGTGGAGTGACTGGCGACTAAATCTACGGGATAGGGCCGGTACTAAAAATGAAAATCCGACACAGACACTGTTAAAAACGGCAAAACAAATACCGGCCCATTCTATGCCATCGCTGTATAGTGCAGAACTTTGGTCAACGGCCCCAAAAATATTACGGGCAACAGCCGGTGGAAAATACAAAAAGAAACAGAATATTCCTAGCCAGGTTAACGACTGAACATAGGCCAGCTTTTTCATAGCTGCTGGTATCTGATGCAGAGCTTGCCAGGTTTGCTGAAAGCTGCCTATCAGCCCCCCTCGTTTCTCCTGCAGTTTTTCAAACGCCCTAAAGTTTTTGGGAGGATTTTCGTCTGTGGTGAAGATGGTCCACAACACCGTCATTAAGAACATACCAGCTCCCACATAGAAAGAAATCTCGATGGTGAGTGGAATTTTATGCAGGCTGTTGCTAGTCGCCTCTACATGAAAAATATGACTGAGAATCCATGGCAAAATCGAGGCCGACACAGCACCTAGACCAATCATTAAACTTTGGGTAGCAAAGCCTTGGGTGCGCTGTTCCTTGGGTAATAAATCGCCGACAAACGCTCGATAGGGCTCCATACTGATATTGGCACTGGTATCGAGCAGCCACAGTAAAACCACAGCCATCCACATCTCGGAGGCGTGGGGCATCAAGGCCAGGGCCGCTGTAGCACAAATGGCCCCTACCAAAAAATAAGGACGCCGTCGCCCCAACGGTCCCCAGGTATAGTCGCTGAGATTACCCACAATGGGCTGGATCAGTAATCCCGTGAGGGGAGCCGCAATCCAGAGAAGCGGTAGTTGATGGGCATGGGCGCCTAGATGTTCAAAGATGGCACTCATATTGGCCATCTGTAACCCCCAGCCAAACTGAATCCCTAGAAAGCCTAGGTTCATATTCCACAGCTGCCATAGCTTGAATTTGGGTTTAGGGGGTTGGGGTTTAACGGATGACGGTTCTTCTGATGCTGGCGACTTCTCAACGGCTAGGCCTGAACTGCTCATAAATTAAGGAATAGGATGTATCTAGAAACTAAAAAGCTCTTTTCTGACCAACGAGCAGTAACGCCCATACTACTGAATACCTTACCCCTACCGATTTGAAAGTATCAGCAATAGCTTTTATCGACATCTATCTAGCGATAGAACAAGGATGATCTAGAGCCGCCAGAGGTTTAGGAGGCAGGGCGTCTCATCGGAGGGCCAGGCCATCTACCAGACATTTTCAATAACGTTCATCATCTTCAAGTAGGGCGGAACATTTTCTGGATCGTCGTTCTCATCGGCAAAACTATCGTCATTGATGGCCTGGCGGGCATTATCTGCCACCACAGCATTGGCAAGTAGGTCTAGGGCCTCTGGCTTATCTAGGTTTTGCAAAGCCTCAGCATACTTGCGACTGTGGGTTGGCCGGACTGATTCTTGGCAGTAATTTGAGAGTTCACGGCTTTCAGTCATGACTGAAAAGGCGGCTTCTTTTGTGGTTGGCTTGCCATAGAGCAGCATATACAGCAGGTTCACCATGGAGGCATCATGCACCTGAATGTCGTATTTCCGGACGATTTGTGGCCAGTAGCGCAGTGCTTTTAGCCCCTCTAATCCCCCTTTGCGTAAACCGGCTTTTTCGCACCACTCTTCCAATTCTTCAATCTGACGGGGACAGCGTTGATGGATTAGCATCATCTCTGCTAACACCTGCCCGGCTTGGAAATTGCGGGTGGGATGGCCGGATACCGGCATCAGCATACTGCCGCGAACATCTGCGACCATCGCCGTCAGTTGGGCAAAGGTGTGGTCGCGCACTTTCTCCATATCGCCTCCCCGGCTGAGGGTGGCCTCAATCCGCTGAACGCCGTAGCCCAGCTCTGTTAGGGCAATTGGCTGACGATTGTAAATCTGTTGGCGGTCGTGGCGAGACATGGAGACGGTTGCCGCCTGGTCAATACATTGATCCAGTAAAAGTGTGAGCAGCGTTGGCAGTGTGCCTGTGTTTTCGCGATGGTAGGTATAGCCAAACCCGGCAAAAATCGAGGACATGTTTTTGGCGGCTTTGATATACTGCGCTTCAACATTGTGGATGCCTGGGGAAACCTGAATGTTGGGCGAGAGCTTATCCATCATGCGGGCGCCCAGCAGAGCCGTCAGAGCATTGGGATGACAAAAATTAGCTGTAAAGCTATCGAGCGGGTTGCGGAGCGCTCCATGGCGATGAAATCCTGAGAAAAATGCCAAATTAGGCTGCTTTTCGCACAGAACATAGGATTCGTTGCTGATAAAGTCATGGCTAAACGACCCCGCTAGACAAGCTAGGACGACCTGCTCACGGTTAAGCTCCGTCCGCAGCGCACAGGCTTCTTGCACATCCTGCTCAATGTGGTTACTGTTGGCGCTCAGGACCACGAGGTCACAGGTGTTAATCAAATCCGTTAAGGTGTTTGGCACAGACGTACTGCCTTGTTCATGGACGGCCATCCGCTGTAGCGTCTCGACGTGGTCGGGATCCATGCCCTGCTGCGCATCCTTGGAAAAGGCCCCCATCAGTGTTCGTCCTGGTCGGGTTGCTAGGCGTAGGAACTTCCCATCTGTCTGCATTGCACAGTTATACGCAATCGACCCTGGATAGAGGCCAATGCTGTAAAAGCCGACCTTACCATCCTCCAAGGATAGGATCCGCTGTTTAATGGCGTCTTGATCCAAGGAATTTTCAAAGAAACTGTTGTGCATACGATTGCTCCTCTAATGGCTGCGCTGATCCACCTGGGGGCAGCTAACCAAGTATATTGGCATTCATTAATGCGTGTAGGACGTAAAAAAATAGCGATCTATTGACGGTTGGTATGGCCCAAACTAGGAGCAAGCTATCAATAAAGTCCGGAGTATAAATGCAGCAGAGACGTTCCCTGGAATGTCTGTACATCCAAAAATCGGAATCAAAAATTGGAATTTAATTGATTTTGCGTTCTTAGATAAATGCCTGTAGCTCCTGTAGTAATTTTTGATAGAGCTGCGTTTGGGC
>NZ_JADEXP010000082.1 GCF_015207065.1 Leptolyngbya cf. ectocarpi LEGE 11479
GAAAAAGCATGGATATGCAGCCTGGGAAATCTGTCCTTGATGGTGGCGACTAATTTTTGATAATAGGCCAGGGAGCGGCCATCTACTTTAGCCGTGGGGTTAAGGCCCCCCTGCATACAAATTTCGGTAGCCCCCTCGGTGACGGCAGCGGCAGCCTTTTCCAAAATGTTTTCCCAGCTGAGCCAGTAGGCCCCTGGTTGCCCCTGATCGCGCCGGAAGGCGCAAAAACTACAGTGTTGTTCGCAGATATTGGTGTAATTAATATTGCGATTGACTATATAAGTAACCGTGTCCCCCACCTGCTGTTGCCGGAGCCGGTCAGCTGTTGCCCGAATGGCCTCGATCGCATCGGGCGCTGTTTGCTTGAGCAGCGTTACCCCATCGGCTGGAGAAATATCCTGACCGGCCAACGCTCGGTCTAAAATGTCGGCTGTAGCCATAGTCATTGTGATCGGGGATTACACTCGCGGCAATGGGTAACAAGGCAATGGAAATAATTTCTAAAAAATTCGTCAATGTTTAGGTCGTACTGTCTATGTTCTAACACCTAGGGCCTGCTGGCCATACTCTAACGTTTACCTATCTGATTTCTACCTAACCTTGACTTTAGCCTGAGATCTTAATGATGCAACTACTAGCCGGTGACATTGGCGGAACAAAAACAATTTTGCGTTTAGTGCACTCCAGTGACAGTGTTCAAGAACCCCTCTACGAACAGCGTTACGTCAGTGGTGACTATGGGGATTTGGTACCCATGGTCAAAGACTTTTTGGCAGCGGCTCCGGTCGATGCCCAGCCCCAAGCAGCATGCTTTGCCATTGCAGGCCCCGTGGTGCATAACCGCTCTCAGCTGACCAATTTAGCCTGGTGTCTGGGTGGGGAACGCATTGCTGACGAACTGAATCTTAAGGTTGTCGAGCTGATCAATGACTTTGCTGCGGTGGGCTACGGGGTGCTGGGACTCACGCCAGACGATCTGTGTACATTGCAGACTGGCGTGCCCAACCCGAAAGCACCTATTGCCATTATTGGTGCGGGCACCGGTCTAGGGCAGGGCTTTTTGATGAACTGCGGTGGGCAATACCAAGTATTTCCCTCAGAGGGGGGGCATGTGGACTTTGCCCCCCGCTCTGAACTAGAGTTTCAGCTGCTTCACTATCTGCTAGAAAAACACTCCATTTCCCGTGTTTCTGTAGAGCGGGTGGTCTCGGGTCAGGGTATTGTGTCCATCTATCAGTTTTTACGCGATCGCAACTTCGCCACTGAGTCCGAGGAGCTAGGGCAAACTGTGCGTAACTGGGAGCAAGGTGCCGGCAAGCGCAGCGAACTACCCGACCCAGCTGCCGCCATTTCGAAGGCTGCCACCACGGATCGTCTGGCAGGTCGCACTATGGAAATTTTTATCGATGCCTATGGTGCCGCCGCCGGCAATCTGGCCCTAAATTTTTTACCCTATGGCGGTCTCTATGTGGCCGGTGGTGTGACGGCAAAAAACATGTCCTTGATCCGCGATGGTAGTTTTCTCTCGGCCTTTGGCCATAAAGGACGCATGAGCCCTCTGTTGCATGATGTGCCGGTCCATTTAGTAGCCAACCAGAGTGTGGGATTAATTGGGGCAGCGCTGCGGGCAGCACAGATTGCGTAAAGCTTTCCAATTTTCCCTCAAATCTTCTCGCTAAAATAGGGAGCTAGTATACAACAACTAAAACGCCATGGCAGGGCATAGTAAATGGGCCAATATTAAGCGTCAAAAGGCGCGGGTTGATGCGGTAAAGGGTAAAGTTTTCGCCAAGCTGTCGCGGGAGATTATCGTGGCGGCGAGACACGGCGGGGGTGACTCGGACGGAAACTTTCAGCTGCGCACGGCCATTGATAAAGCAAAGTCAGCGGGGGTGCCCAATGACAATATTGATCGTGCGATCGCAAAAGGCACCGGCAACTTAGACAGCGATGGCAACCTGGAATCTATTCGCTACGAAGGCTACGGCCCTGGCGGGGTGGCAGTACTGGTGGAGGCCCTCACCGACAACCGCAATCGCACAGCAGCAGATCTGCGAGCCGCCTTTAGCAAAAACGGGGGTAACCTGGGGGAAACCGGCTGTGTCGGCTGGATGTTTGATCAAAAGGGTGTGGTCGTCGTCGCGGGTAATCTCGACGAAGATGACCTCCTGGAAGCGGCTATTGAAGGTGGAGCCGAATCCTACGAACTGACCGAAGTGGATGAAGATACCCCCGGTGCAGAAGTGTTTTGTCTCCCCAGCGATCTAGAAACCCTCAGTGACCATCTCAAGCTTGAGAGCTATCGACTCAAAGAAATTGAGGTGCGCTGGATTCCTAGCACCACCGTAGATGTTACTGATACTGACCAAGCCAAGTCTCTGCTTAAAATGATGGATGCCTTAGAAGATCTCGACGATGTGCAATCAGTAACCGCCAATTTCGATATGGGTGAGGAGATGCTTGCGAGCGTTTTCTAAACTATTAGCTTCATCTAAACATGGAGTAGCAAGTCTCTTAGACTTTTAACCAGCTGAATATATCCCCAACCTTGAGTTGAAGGGATTGTGCGAACGCGGGAACCGGCAATGTGATGTCAGTATTTTCGAATGACTGGACTGATTTATCTGAGTCGTAGACAAAGAGACAGAATTCATCTGGATCTATCAGCCACCCCATTTCAGTGCCGTTGTCGAGACAGTGGAGAATATTACGCACTACTCTGGTATGACTCTGATTAGGAGATAAAATCTCGATTGTCCAGTCTGGATGGAGGTTGAATGCATTGGCAACGTCTCCATCCGGGTCTTGGGGAATGCGCTGATTCAGAAAAACCGCGATGTCAGGTACAATTGAACGTCCGCCAAACGTACAGCGCAATTCTGGGAATGCTTGGGCAATCTGTTTATCTTTTCGTTCATTCCTAAAGGCGGCTGTCAAAGCAAAGCTCAATTCCCGCTGCAGAATGCTGTGTTTTCCCTGCGGCATCGGTTTTTGAAAAATTAAGCCATTGATATATTCCCTGGCAGGTTTTGTTTCTGGTAATTCTAGGAATTTCTTCAGTGTGACTGATTGGGTGGGTGCCTGAACCATGGGCCGCCGTTTTTGGGGTTACTGTGTCTTCATTCTAGCTGCTCAGTTTAAAAGAAAAATGTCTGACCCCATAAAGCCCCCAGGGTCAGACAGCTCACCTGTAAAAATACGTGTGTGCAAGATTAAATTCAATCACCCAAATGCCCCCTCGGATGATTTGTAGCCTTGCCACGTATCCTTCAGAATTAGCTTTATTGTCTCTATTTTCTTGGGAGAGGGCTTCCTCGTAAACACGTAAATTAGATAGGCAATAACCTAGAACCCTGCACCAGTCTACGTGTATTTACACTAGCGCTGCAGCCGATTCTCATAGAGCAGCAGCGCCGCCGCTATTCATCTTCAGTGACAACATTCTCACTGTAGAGCGCCATCAGCTTATCCAATACATGCTCAACAGTAAGAGAGTCGGTAACAACTTCGATGGCATCATCCGCCTTGCGCAAAGGAGAAATCGCCCGCGTACTGTCTTTGTGATCTCGTTCGCTAATAGCCCGGGCTAAGTCGGTAAGCTCGGGTATGGGCTGGCTTTGGTTAGCCAAATCGCGCTGGCGACGACGGGCACGTTCTTCCACCGATGCGGTTAAAAAGATTTTGAGTTCAGCATCGGGAAACACATGGGTGCCAATGTCTCGACCGTCAGCAACAACCCCCCCCGCTAAGCCATACTGCATTTGCTGCTTAACTAGGGCCTGACGCACAGCACCCTGGGCTGCAATTGTTGACACCTGGGCCGTCACCTCCGGGGTGCGAATCACCTGGGTAACAGCGGTTCCATTCACCCAAACATCTGGGGGCTGGGGATCTGACGCTGATGTCGTGGCCACAAGTTTGATGGTGCATTTGGGCAGCAGGTCGGCAACGGCCACTGTGTCCTTAGGATCACAGCCCTGGGAGAGAACATACCAGGTAAAAGCTCGATACATGGCACCGGTATCTAGATAGAGCAGCCCCAGCTGATGGGCTAGCTGTCGGGCGACAGTCGATTTACCAGCACCAGCCGGGCCATCAATGGCAATGATGGGTTTTCGGGCTCGTAATACAACGTTATCGATTAACCGGGTAGTTCCTACAAGTGCTGCTACTGCCAACATACCAACTGTCTCAATTTTTTCTAAGGGTTCCAAGGTGTACGGATTGACCAGTTCAACATACTGAGGAACAACATCAGGTGCCGTTTCTAAGTATTCAAAGACGATACGAGCGAGGGAATGTTGCGATCGCACACCTGTTGCTTTGAACGTATACTTGGCGCTCCTTAACCCCCGATAGAGTATAACTGCTTGTTGGCGTTCCTGAGCGCTTAGATACTTATTTCTAGAACTTAGGGCCAATCCATCGACCTCCCGCACAATCGGGCAGCCGATCACCGCCCCAGGCAGGTTCAAATCATGAACTAATCGGCGGATAATAGCTAACTGCTGGGCATCTTTTTGGCCAAAATAGGAGCGCCGGGGCCGCACCAAACTCAGCAGCTTAGTTACCACCGTGGCCACACCCTGAAAATGCCCAGGGCGAAAGGGGCCACATAGCTGCTGGGTTAAGGTTGATGGCGGCACCACACTAAACAGCTGTGTAGCATCCTGAAAGTTAGGTCCGTACAGAGCGCCAGGAGTCGGCGCAAAAATACAGTCCACACCAGCGGCCTTACAAAGGCTAGCATCTGAGTCTAAAGTACGGGGATAGGCGTCTAGATCCTCGCTCGGGCCAAACTGGAGCGGATTAACAAAAATACTGACAACGACCAAATCATTGTCCCGACGGGCCCGATGGATCAGACTCAGATGCCCCTCATGCAGTGCGCCCATGGTGGGCACTAAGCCCATAGAACCTGACTGCTGTTCTAGCCAACATCGCAGCCCTTCTACCGTTTTCAGTAAACGCAAAGCTCCCCAGCAACCTCATTAGACACAAGGTTTAACGATAGCAGACCCTTAGTCGTCTACCTAAATCTCAAAAAGCATTGTGTAGAGTCGTCCCATGGAACGACTCTACACAATGCCCTCAAAGATTTTCTACTGCAGCACTTCGATTTGTACCGGTCCAACACCCGCTGACTGCAGCCCGATTTCACTAGCCGCACCCGCTGACAGGTCAATGATGCGACCATGGCTATAGGGACCACGATCGTTGATGCGTACAACCACCTGACGACCGTTGTTGAGATTGGTCACTCGCACCTGGGTGCCAAAGGGCAATGTGCGATGAGCAGCCGTCATAGCGTACTGGTTGAAGGATTCGCCACTGGCACTTCTGCGACCGTGGAAGCCAGGCCCATACCAAGAGGCCATCCCACTTTGACTAGAGCGGACAGCAGCTACCTGCTGTACTGGTGCCGCCGGAGCCGGTCTGCCAATCACCTCAGTGACGGGCTCAGTCGGACTATTCCCCAGCAGACGGCGTAGACGATTGGTGACTTGCAGAGCATTTTCTGCCTCATTTTCGGTGGCATCGGGCAGCTGCACCGTATCCCCTAGAGTTACCAGGGGGCTATCTCCCGCCATCACCACATAGCTGCCATCATCCCAATGAGCAGTGAAGGCAGCATCCTGAGCGCTCATATTCTCAAGCTGAGCAGCCATCTCTGACGCATTAGCAATGGCACCATCAGTTTGAGCCATCGGGGATGGCAGCCAACCAGACATAACCTCTGCTGAGTCGGCTGTATCAATGTAGGTTAGGACAGGAATATTTTTGACGTAAACCGTTGCGGCCTGACGCTTTTCGTGAGCGTGGGCATTGACTCGAACGGCGGTCGACGACTGAAGAAATGTCTGAAGCGTTTCGGTCGAGGACGGGTCTGAAGATGGAGAAGACTGATTAGTAAGCGAAACCTCAAAGGTCTCAGCATCGTAGCTGGTATCAAACGTTTGAGCAGTCTGGGCATTGGCCCGAGCAGAAAGGGGAAGCAGAGTAGAGAGCAGTGCAGTAGCTGCTACACGGCCAATAAAATGTCTGTTCATAAACCAGGGTGCACCAAGCATAAGCGTCTACATCGCAGAGCGAGAAGTAGCAATCTCAATGAATTGAACAAAGCAGCTTCAGGATGACGATGCATCGCGGACAACAAAAATAGGCAACGCGAAACAATCTATCACGAAGATTTTGCGATGAAAATCCGCATTACTGACCGTGGAAACGGACAATGGCCAAACAAGACAACTTCATCAACTCTTCACAGACTAGAGTTACATCTTGTAAAGACAGGTCTGTAGACGGTTTTCTAGCTGGCCTAGTGGATTAATTAGTTTTTGAAAAATTATGTATCGGTCTGCAATGATTACAGATTATTAATAGATAGTAGGGCACTATTTATCCCTTTTTAATTCTGTGAGCTCCGATTTTCTCCAGTTTTTCTGGCAGAGACGTACTTGTTGACGAACAAGTACGGTCTGACCAGGTGAGAGGCCGGGACAAAATGACCGGGGATGGGTTAGCAACATACGCCGTTTGGCACAGGAGGCCGCCCACCGTGTCGTAAAGTAATCAAGTTATTTGGCTCAGAAGGCTATGGATTATCGGCAAGCAGGTGTGGATGTTGAAGCAGGTCGTGCGTTTGTAGAGACCATCCGCAGCCTGGTGGAAGGGACTCGTCGGCCCGGTGTGTTGGGTGGTTTAGGCGGTTTTGGCGGTTATTTCGAACTGCCTGCAGGCTATCAGCAGCCGGTACTGGTGTCAGGCACCGATGGGGTAGGTACCAAACTAAAACTGGCCCATAGGCTTAATCGTCACCACACGGTGGGAATTGATTTGGTGGCGATGTGTGTCAACGATGTACTGACCTCAGGAGCTGAGCCGCTTTATTTTTTGGATTATTTGGCGACCGGGGAGCTGGCTCCTGAGCAGCTGACCCAGGTGGTGGCTGGGGTGGCCGAGGGCTGTCGTCAGTCGGGCTGCGCTCTGCTGGGGGGCGAGACAGCTGAAATGCCTGGCTTTTATGGCCCAGGCGAGTATGACATGGCGGGTTTTTGTGTGGGCATTGTGGAGAAGAGTGCTATTTTAGCGGGTGCTCAGGTGCAAGTGGGGGATGTGTTGATTGGTCTGCCCAGCAGCGGTGTGCACAGTAATGGCTACAGTCTGGTGCGCAAGATCATGGCAGAAGCACCACGACGTGAGGAATTAGCAGGCTCTGATCCAACCATTAATCAAACTGTTGGCTACAGCTGGGATGAGTACCCGCAACTGCTGGGCGGTCAATCATTGGGGGATGTATTGCTCACACCCACCCAGCTTTATGTCAAACCCATACTAGCTGCGCTTAAGAGCGGATTAGAGATTCATGCCATGGCCCATATTACCGGCGGTGGCTTTCCTGAAAATTTACCCCGCTGTCTGGGGGAAAATCAATCTATATATATAGAGAACGATAGCTGGCCAGTGTTGCCTATTTTTAAGTGGCTGCAGGCGGCGGGCGATGTGGCCTGGGCGGAAATGTTTAAGACGTTCAATATGGGGATTGGTTTTGTGGTGGTGGTACCGGCTGCGCAGGCCGAGGCGGCATTAACCCATTTCCCATCGGCCTACCGCATTGGCACCGTTATTGACGGTACCATTGACGGAAATGGAGTGGTCACTGGATTGCCGGAAGGTTAGGATACTTTGGGAAAAGAAAATACTATACCCACTCGGAGGAATTGATTTTGAGCGCTCGGACGGGTAGCTGGCAGCCAGCTGCGATCGCACTTTTGGCCATTATTACCGGCCTCATTTTGACCAGTACCCTAGTTGTTATCAACCCTGGTCAGGCCGGTGTATTAAGCATTTTAGGAAAAGCTCAAGATGCCCCCCTATTGGAGGGGATTCACATCAAACCGCCCCTGGTTTCCTTTGTGGATATTTACGATGTTACGGTTCAAAAATTTGAGGTACCCGCTGAAAGTTCCACCAAGGACCTGCAGGACCTCAGAGCTAGATTTGCCATTAACTTCCGGCTAGATCCAGCCAATATTGTCGAAATTCGCCGAAAACAGGGCACCCTGGCCAACGTCGTCGCCAAGATCATTGCCCCCCAAACCCAGGAATCCTTCAAAATCGCTGCTGCTCGCCGCACAGTTGAGGAGGCCATCACCCAAAGGACCAAGCTGAAGGAAGACTTTGATGATGCCCTCAGCAGTCGCTTAGAAAAGTACGGCATTATCATCCTCGACACCAGTGTGGTAGATCTCTCATTTTCTGAGGAATTTGCCCGAGCGGTGGAGCAAAAACAAATCGCTGAGCAAAGTGCCCGTCGGGCCGTATATGTAGCTCAGCAAGCAGAGCAGGAAGCCCAGGCCGAAATCAACCGAGCCAAGGGCCGCGCCGAAGCCCAGCGGCTGTTGGCAGAAACCCTGAAAGCTCAGGGGGGACAGCTTGTTCTACAAAAGGAAGCGATCGAAGCTTGGAAAGATGGCGGTTCCCTGGTCCCTCGTGTGTTGGTAATGGGCGATAAGGGCGGCGGCGTACCGTTTATTTTCAACATGGACAAGGAATAGGCCAAACGGCATTATTTGCCAATCGTTTTGCCCAATATTCCAACCCCATCGTAGGGTCGTTCCATGGAACGACCCTACGATGGGGTTTTGGTTATCGCACGTAGATATGAATAAATCCGTTGTTATTGCGTTCGATGCTACCGGTCAACCCATCTAGCTCAAATGGATATTGCTCTACCTCTCCGGTACGGACTTGCTCTAAACCGGCTTCGATAGCTCGGGTAGACTGGCCGTTGAGCATGCCTGTGAGCACGACCCGCATGATTAGCCGGTCGTAGGATGGGGCAAATGCGGCTTCAGCCTGCTGGACAGTATCGCCAGCGGCATCGTAAACATAGGCCACTGAAGCACGATTGGGATCGAGTTCGTAGACCGCAGTGGTAGCCGATGGGGAGACTGACCGCCGGGTGGGTGCCCCCAGACGATTGGTCACAGCAGCAGCAGCGGTCCCAGGGGCAAATCCAGGCACTGGGACCACCCCGCCGCCGCCCCCGGCAGCAGCCGTGTTAGGGTTGCCGCTGTTGCTTAAGATCAACGGTGGAGCAGCGATAGTCGGCGTTGTCTCCTCAGGGACAGTAGCGGGCTCGCTGTCTGGCGGATCATCGGGGATCTCCGACGGACTATCATCCTGCTGGGGTAAGGCTATCTCCGGTAGTTTAATCTCTGGGATCGATACCTCCGGTAGCTCTGCTGTTCTTTCTTTTAAATTAGCTAGGCCCTGCTGAGCGGCTGTATAGACCCGATAGCCAACAAACCCTAGCCCTGCGAGAAACCCCAATAGTATGAGCGACAGCAGCGTTTTGATCAGACCGGGTCCCTGGGACTTAGGGCGTTGATCAATCTGTTCTTCATCAAAGGACTGGGCGGCTTCCGTCTGGGTATAGTCCAGGCCATAGCCAGAGGGCATTCTCGGGGCAACAACCTGGGTGGCCTGGGTGGTTGAGCGCCGTGTCTGGCGTTTTTGACGGCCGCTGGCAGAGGTCTGGGCTATTTGATCTTTTGTTTGATCTAACAACCTGAGCCAGGTGGCAATAGATTGGGGGCGCTCGGCTAGCTTCAGGGCCATGCCCTGGAGAATGGCTTGCTCAGTGCCTGGGCTCAGGTGAGGGTTGAGCTGTCGAGGCGGGGGGAGCGGATGGTGCGATCGCACCACAGAGGCCACCGGCACTTCCCCTGTAACCGCAGAATAGAGCGTCGCCGCGAGTCCGTAAACATCTGAGGCCGCCGAACGTCGGGCTTTAGGCAGATACTGCTCTAAAGGAGCATAGCCTTCGGACACTAGGTTGGTATGGGTTTGAGTCTGACCGCTGACCAATTCGCGAGCAATGCCAAAATCAATCAAAATCGCATTGCCATCATCGATCATGATGTTTTGGGGCTTGACATCTCGATGGAGCAGCCCCTGACCATGAACCGTTTGTAGCGCCTGGGCAATTTGTCGAATGTAGTGCAGCGCCCGCTCTTCTGACAGCGGCCGCCGAGGAAAAATCAGCGCCGATAGGGGCTGGCCTGGAATAAAATCCATCACCAGGTAGGGCTGCCCCGCCTCCACAAAAAAGTCGGTGACCTTGACAATATTGGGATGCTGACACTGGGCCAGGCGACGAGCTTCGGCTTCAAATTGCTGTAGCTGTCGAGCTAGCTCTGGAGTCCGTTCTGAGTAGTGTAGTGTTTTGATCACCACCCGCTGATTTAAGGGATGTCGGATAGCCCGATAGGTAACCCCAAACCCGCCACGCCCCAACTCGTCTTGAATCGTATACTTGCCGTTTTGGAGACTGGCACCTACCAGATTTATGCTGCCCACCCTGTCACTCCGCGTGATTTCACAAGATCACCTCATAGCATAAAATTTCCTTGATTGCATGATATTAGCGACAGCCAGAAAACTGGGCCATAGTTATTGATAACGAGGGTCCTGAAAAAGATACTACCGGGTATCTTGGCCGATTTATATCCCCTGAGGTCAGGTTGCATATACCCTCTGAAAACCTTCAGCAGGTTAAGCACCCATACGATATATCTTTAAATAAGGCTTTAGTATTGGTGTAAATCTATGCTTTAATGTCCGCTGGGACGGATCCTTTCAGCATCTTTCGGAGTTCTCTATCCATGAAGTCTGAGCAAAAACAGCGCCTTCTCACTGCGAAAGAAAATATCAAGGCAGCTCAGCTACTGGCCCATAGCCATTTTTACAACATTTCTATTTCCCGTGCTTACTACGCCATGCTGTATGTGGCCGAAGCCTTGTTGTTAGACAAATCAGCGGCCATACCCACACAACACGAAGCCGTCTGTAGTTTGTTTGCAGAAAAGTTTTCAGAACAGAGTCCTCTGTTTCAACCCTACGGCAGCTATCTGAATGAGGGCTTAGAGGCCAGATTTAGGGCAGATTATTCCCATGGGGAAAAAGCCACCCTGATCGATGCGAAACAACACATTAATCGGGCCAAGGTGTTTCTAGATTTAGCCAAGCACTACCTTTGTACAGAGATAGTCTCTGTGGAACGCACTAAAGTTGGTGTCAAATAAATAGCTAAGCGTAAACGTTTCTAAGGTCGCGGGTTTTGACTACGCTCAACCCGCTAAATGTTACTGTTTTCGAAAACTGAGGGCTGAGGGCTGAGCGTAGTTGAATTAAGAACTGAGGGCTGAGCGCAGTCGTTCGCGTTAGCGTCTCCAACGGAGAAGCCCGGTCTACTCAATCAGCTGCCTGTTTACGACGCTCGGCCAGCTTGAGTAAGGTTTCAGCATGGCTAGCTTTGGTAATCGGGTAAAAGTAGGCTAATACCATGCCACACACCAGCAATATCAAGGGTACGGGTCCCATAAAAAAGCGAATTGCCCATAGGGCAGACTCCGGTTGGTTAGCCGCTTCTTTAATAAAGCCAGAGGTTTGCAGGGCTAAGCTCACCAGAAAAATCCCGACCGCCAGTCCCATTTTTTGCAACAGCGTCATAAAGGCATAAAAAGCGCCTTCTCGCCGCTGTCCGGTATTGAGTTCGTCTAACTCAATCACATCAGGCAAAATTGACCAGGGCACCACGTAAGCGGTGGCGACACCAAAGCTGGCGACTACGCACAGACCATAGAGGGCGCTAAACTGCCCCGGCTGTAGAAAGAATAAAGCGATCTGCACGACAATCCAAATGCCGCTGCCGAGAAAATATAGGCCTTTTTTACCAATTCGTTTAGCTAAAAGATTGCAGACAACCATCATGATGATGGCCGTACCCTGGACCAACAGCGCGGCTAAAAAGTAATCGTCAGCCCCCATCCAAAAGGTGACGTAAAAAGGAATTATTGTGGCGGTAATTTGCAAGGCTAACCATGAAAACAGGTAGATGCCCACGACAAATAGAAAGGGGCGGTTACTAAAAACAATCTTGATCTGCTGAAAAAACGAACCGCCTTCTGCATCGGTGTAATTGAGCGATCGCCCACGATAGGTGGCCTGTCGTTGGTAATGGGGAAAGGTGCCAAAGACACACCAGAAAAGAGTAATGATGGAAATCACTCCACCCAGTGTGCCCAGGATTTGGTACTGTTGCTGGGGCTCGGCCACCAGCTGGCTGACCACCAGCCCCAAGGCCAGAACTAATACGGCACCCGCTAAGGAAAACGACAGCCGAAACGATGTCAGTTCCGTACGTTCGTCATAGTCCTCGGTCATTTCTGCCGTCAGCGTGGAGTAGGGTAGATTAGTCGTAGTAAAAAAGACTTGAAATATGACGGATACGGCGACGTAATACCAAAACAGGGCAATCTGGCTGCTAAATCCAGGGACAATCCAATTTAGGTAAAATGTGAGGCCAAACGGGATCGCCGTTAGGGCGATCCATGGGTAGCGTCGTCCCCAGCGGGTGCGGGTGCGATCGCTAAGTATGCCGACAGCCGGATCGTTAACCGCATCCCAAATTTTACCAATCAGTAACACCGTGCCTGCGGTCAAGGGCTCTAGGCCAGCCACATTGGTTAAAAAAATCAAAAACGAAAACGCCAGCAAATTAGACGTTAGACCGGCCCCCATATCCCCAGCTCCATAGGCCAGCTTTGTTGACCACGTTAGTTTTGGTGGGGACTGCGGTTTGCCTAAAGTTTCCATAGGGTGGGGAGATTGGTTGTAGTTATTAAAACATCTGTAGAATGGGGCTCAACCGTGGCTGTACCGTCACACTAAACGGCACACGATAGCAACGCCGACGTTATATTATTGCCCTATTTGTGTCGTTCCTCATTTACCGTTGCCCATGTCTGCCTCCTCTGATCTAGCAGCTGTCAATTCTTCCACCGATTTGTATGTTTCTTGGTCAGATTATTACCAAGCCATTGAAAAATTAGCCGTCGCTATTCACCACTCAGGATGGCAGTTTAATCAGATTGTCTGTCTAGCTAAGGGCGGTTTACGAATTGGAGATATCCTCTGTCGCATTTATGATCAGCCTTTAGCGATTTTGTCAACGTCCTCCTATGGCGGTGAGGGCAATCGTACCCGAGGGGCCATTACCTTCTCTAGAGATCTGAGCATGACCACAACAAATCTCGGAACCCATGTGCTTTTGGTGGATGATTTGGTGGATTCAGGCCAAAGTCTACAGCGCAGCATGCGCTGGTTAGAGCACCGCTATGGTTTTTACATTGACGAAATGAGAACTGCTGTTCTTTGGTACAAAGAGTGTTCTGTTATTAAGCCCGACTACTATGTTGACTATTTAGACAGCAACCCATGGATTCATCAACCCTTTGAAAAGTATGAGGAGATGACCATCGACACACTGGCCAAACAGCCATAGATATGGCTATCACACCAGACGGCAAAAGTCTTTCCAGACTTTAAGATACGGTGCAATAAGTGCTTAAAAAGTTAAGAAAAACCTGCACCCGAGGAGATAGATTACGGCGGTGGGTAAAAACAGCCTGAGTCGATAACCCAAGGGGTAACTGGTCTGGAAACAAGGAAATAAGTTGCTGAGTTTCCAACTCTTTTTCAACTTGAAAACTCAGCAAACGAGCAATTCCCATACCTGACAGTGCTGCATTTTTGAGGGCTTCACCACTGTCAGAGTTCAAATAACCACTGACGGGAATGGAGTGCCAACTGCCATCAATCAAAAACTCCCAAGGCAGAGGGTGTCCGTCAAAGATATACCGCATGCAGTTGTGATGCACCAAGTCAGCTGGAATCTTGGGGGTACCCTGAGCATCTAGATAGTCAGGTGAAGCACATAAAATAAACTGAGCCCGTCCTAAATGCCTGCGGATCAAGCTGGAATCTTCTAAGTCACCCAGCCGAATCGCGACATCAATGCCCTCAGCGGCTAAATCAACTAGACGATCGCTGATGCGTAAGTCCACCTGAATCTCTGGGTACTGGGCTAAAAATGTGGGCAGTGTTTGGACTAAAAGGCTTTGACCAAAATCAAGCGAGGCACTGACCGTGAGTTTGCCTCGGGGCTTCTTACCACCGGAAATAATGCTGTCATTGGCGTCATCCAGTTCCTGAAGCAATCGGGCTACTCGTTCATAGTAGGTGATGCCCTCGGCGGTCAGACTTAGGGAGCGGGTTGTGCGCTGCAATAAGCGTACTCCCAGTCGATCTTCCAACTTGGCCACGCGCTTACTAATAGCTGATGGGGTAGTGCCCAGGGAGCGAGCAGCAGCGCTAAAGCTAGCTGCCTCAACACTTTCGACAAAGGCAATCAGTTCGGGTAGTTGATTTAAAGCCTTCAACATTGATCCAGTATTTATTCCCTATGGGCACAAGTGTTATGCCAGTATACGGTCTTCTCTTCTAAAGAAGCACAGATTAAGCTGAGAATAGCCAGTTGGGGAGATACGATATCGATGGATACTGACCGGGTTGTCATTGTTACTGGCACCACCCTAAAAATGGATGAGGCGCGCTCCATGGCCATTTGAATGGCTGTGGTCACGGCTAGTTCATAGCTTTGATAGATCGGCCTCAAGCAATAGATAGATCTGACCCCCTGTATTTCTTACAGTGGTCCTATCACCACACTTTTTAGCATCGCCCTACCCATGACCGTTAGCCATCTAAAACATTCTCTGCGCACTGAAGTGCGGGAGTTTGTTAAATTAGCAATTCCCTTGATTAGCGCTCAAGTGGCCCAGTCGGCAACCGGATTTGCCGACACCATCATGATGGGTCGCATGGGAGCCGATGTGCTAGCGGCAGGGGGGCTCGCCGCGATTATTTATATGGTGATCATGACAGCGACCAGCGGTGTGGTCATGGGGGTAAGCCCACTTGTGGCAGCAGCCTTTGGCGCAGGTCAAAAAAGTCAGATTGAACAGGTGGCCCGCCAGGGACTGTGGCTAGCAGTGCTGATCGCCATTCCCGCCATGGTGATGACTGGAAATCTGGATGAATGGATGCTCCGGGCGGGTCAAAGTCCCAGTGTTGTTGCTTTAACTGATACCTATCTCAAAATTATCCTCTGGAGTTTTTTACCCATGACTGGGTTTACAGCTCTGCGCTCTACAGTATCAGCGCTGTCTCAAGCTAAGCCAATCATGGTGATTATCATGGTGGGCACCGTATTTAATATTGTTGGTAACTATCTCCTAGGGTTTGGCAAGTGGGGACTGCCCCCTATGGGATTGGCGGGTCTGGCCCTGGCAACAATGTTGACTTGGTGGGGTATGTTTACTGCCCTAGCACTGTACGTGTTGTTACACCCAACACTACAGGACTATCGAATTTTTCAAACGCTGCATCGCCCCAGGCTGCGTACTTTAAAGCAGTTAATCTGGGTGGGGGTACCCATTGGTATTTTCTCTGCGTTAGAGTCAGGCTTTTTTCTGACAATTATGCTGTGGATGGGCCGTTTGGGGACGGCTACGCTGGCAGCGCACCAGGTCATACTACAAACCATTGTGGTAGTGTTTATGATCCCTCTGGGCATCTCGTTTGCAACTACGGTACGGGTGGGTCAGTGGTTTGGTCGGCGCGATTGGGTGGGGATGCAACAGGCGACCTGGGTGAGTATGGGACTGACTACGGTTTCCATGATGGGGGTATCTCTGGCATTTTTGTTGTTTCCTAAACAGATTGTTGGGATTTATCTGGATGTGAACAGTCCTGAAAATGCCGAGATTGTGGCATTGGCCATCCCGCTGTTGACGATTGCGGCAATTACCATGGTCCTAGATGGTCTACAGAAGGCCGTATATGGTGCGCTACAGGGCCTTCAGGATACTCAGGTGCCAATGGTCTTAAACGTGCTGGGTTTTTGGGGAGTGGGACTTTCGGTCAGCTATGCCCTAGGGTTTCAGCTGGACATGGGAAGTCGCGGATTGTGGATCGGCCAGTCAGTTGCGATCGCAACCGTGGCCATCCTCTTTAGCGGGCGACTTTATCAGCTGCTGGGGCGAGGCAAACAGCACGTCGTCCCTTAAATCCGCAGCAGCACCATTAGATTTGCTGATGGTGCTGCTAAAAATGGAATCAAGTCTCTATCAATCGACTAATCAATATAGTTTTTAACATGAGGAGGGATTTTCCCCAGATCTTTCCTCAGTTTTTCCACACAGTGGGAGGGGTTTTCCACAGGGTAAGACGATAGCTCAGCAAATAGTAGGGCTCTGTGGAAAACTATAATGTCGCCAGAACCAGGTTCGTTTTGTAACGGCCTGTAAAAAAAAACTAGACCAAACCCTGATTATCTCGTAAATCAAAAATTTTTATAACGGAGCCATCCAAACTGAGAGCCATTGCGAATTAATGTCGTCTCCTGCACAATAAAACCCACTGCCATTCAGGGTTGCCCCAGCCGGAACCGGACCATTAAAAAACGCCCTATATTTATTATGACTCCAGTTAGTACACCAACAACCGTTAGCCTTTTAGTCGAGATTCCCGAAGACCTCCACCTATCAATTCAGACCTATTTAGACGTTCATGAAAAGTGGAGTCAGGAGCGGATGATGCAGGCAGCACTTTCTCTGTTTTTGCTACAGAATGGTGTGAATCAACCCCATATCAACAGCCTTTATCTAGATAGTTTGTTTGCTGCGTAGATGAATCTGGCATTGCTGCTTCTCCTTAATCTCGGGTCGCGGGGTCCGAGATTTTTCAGTTTATAATAGGGTATTGCCGTTGCTGATCTACTACATTTTAAGGAGACACTGATGAGAGCTAAGTCCTGGTCTTTACTACCCTTGTTTTTTCTAGCAACAGCATCATCAGTACTCACTGCCCAGCAGCAGCCCCTCTCAGCGCAGCCAGTGTCGCCTCCGATGATGACGATTCCCATCCAGCAAGAGGAGATTACTGTTCGACTCGTCAATGAGACGACAGACTTTGTTACCTATGAAGCATTAGGAGATACCCAGCCCCGTACCCTCACAGCAGGAAATGAGATTATCCTGCAAAATCTTAATACCCCGGCTTCGCTAACCTTTTTCTATCGAGATATCCCGAAGGATCGGCAGATCGGGGACGGCTTACTACAAGCCGTGTTGGACGTGGATAATGACACGGGCATTCTCACCATCGTGATTCGCCCCACAACAAGTCTGGATGCAGATGTGAGTAACATCACCATTGAGCCCAATGGCAATGTGTTTGTGTTCTAAACTAGCCCACCTGCCGCTGCCACTTAACCTGTGGTGCCCTAGTCTCCACCAGCAGCTGACCACGAGAAATCACATGGCTGACGGTGGCGCGACAGCGGATGGCCTCATACTGATCGCCGCTGTCCAACACAATCAGGTTGGCAGGTTTACCCACCGCTAGACCGTAGCTGTCCTGCAGGTTAAGGGTACGGGCACCGTGGGTAGTGGCCATGTCATAGCAGGCTTTGAGTTCTTCAAGGCCGGTCATCTGGCACACATGAACCGCCATGGAAACAACGTCCAGCATGTTACCGGTGCCGAGGCTGTACCAGGGGTCTTGGATGCAGTCATTGCCAAGGCTAACGTTGAGCCCTGCCTGCCACAGCTCTTTGACACGGGTGAGACCGCGCCGTTTGGGATAGGTATCGGTGCGGCCCTGGAGGGTGATGTTGATTAGTGGGTTGGCGATAAAGTTGATTTTAGACTGTTTTAGAAAGCCCATGAGTTTGAAGGCATAGGCGTCGTTATAGGAGCCAAAGGCGGTGGTGTGGCTGGCGGTGACTTTTTCTTTCAGGCCAGTTCGCAAAGCGCAAGCAGAAACAACTTCAAGAAAGCGGGACTGATCGTCGTCGATTTCATCGCAGTGGATGTCGATCAGGCGATCATATTTCTGGGCTAGCTCAAAGATGCGGTGGACCGAGCGGACACCGTCTTCGCGGGTGAGTTCGTAGTGGGGGATGCCACCAACGGCATCGGCTCCTTGTTTGATGGCTTCTTCGATCAGATCGTTATTTTTAGGACTACCGTAAATGCCATCCTGGGGAAAGGCAACAACTTGCACTGTAATCCAGTCTTTGACCGCATCACGGACTTCGAGCAGACTCTGCAGGGCGGTAAGGCTAGCTTCACTGACGTCGATGTGGGTGCGGACAAAGAGGGTGCCCTGGCTGGCCATGAGTTTGAGGGCTGCGATCGCACGTTTTTTGACGTCGTCTTTGGTGAGGGTGCGTTTGCGATCGCGCCAAATCTCGATACCTTCAAACAGGGTGCCGCTTTGGTTATGGCGGGGTTGGCCTGCGGTTAGAGCAGAGTCTAGATGAATGTGGGATTCGACGAAGGGGGGACTGACGAGTTTGCCGGTGCAGTCGATTTCGGTGGGGGCGGTGAGGTCTAGGTGGGGCTCAATGGCGATGATGGTGGAGTCTTCAATGGCGATGTCGGCTGTACTATCTTTGAGGCCATCGTCTAAGGCACAGTTTCTGAGGATAAGGGTGGGAGTCATGGGTCAAACAGGCAATATTCTGACAGTTGCTTAGAAAAGATATAGCTTGATAACCGTCATCCCTGCAGTACCAAGATTAGCAGTGGGAACATCGACTATCATGGTGTCTAAGACCTCTGCTATTAAGATGAATGGCCAAAACAGCCTTAGAACTTAGCCCGGAGGAGTGGAAGCAGTTTTCACTACCTCAGCGGTCTATAACGCCAGAAGTTAAGGCGCGCTGGGAGCAGGCTTGGGACTTGATTCCAAAATTGGCAACGTTGCTACGGGAAGAGTACGGGGCTAAGCAAGTTCAGGTCTTTGGCTCAGCTATCAAGTTAGAGTATTTTTCGATGACTTCAGACATTGATTTAGCGGTTTGGGACATGCCTGCTAGTCAGTATTTCTTAGCAGCAACTGCCGCTGATGAGCTTGATGAGGCGTTTAGTGTGGATGTTGTTGATGTCAGATTCTGTCGTCCGAGCTTACTAGAGGTCATCCAGGCAGAAGGCATTGATGCATGACCGGGAATAATTTTCTGGCTTTTCTACTCTTGACCTAGATTAAATAATGACTAATCGCAACAGACAAAAAGACGAGTTGCTTAAGTTCCTGGGAAAAACAGGAGAAAGAATTAGTGCGGTTTTTGCTTTTATTGCTAGCGTTGATGCATCTCTAAGTATTCTTATAAGTGGTTTTCAAGGTCATTTTATAAATCTCTTGATCTCTGGAGCGATACTATTACCACTCTTGGCTTGTTTCTACTTTGCTTTTGTTTGGAAGCCTCAAGAAGAAAACACAATTGAAAACGATAGTATTTTATACTTACCTAACAACCCAAGAGAGAAGAAATCTAATATTAAAACTACAAAGCGAGTAAAGAAACTGGCTTCTGCTGGAATCGTAATCATTGCCTTACTACTTCTAATCGATTTGGTTGGTTTAGTTTCTATGCAAAAATCTTTCCTGTGGAAAAGTTTTTACTTAAGCAAGCTTAACTCAAAGCCTATTCCTGAGTTTGTTGAAGAATGTTCTAATGCAAAACACAGTATAAGAATTAAGTATCCTCAGTCCTGGAGCTGCCTAAACTCAGAAAATCCATTAACAAAAACGATTTTTGTACTAAATCCTGAGTTCAAAGAATCATCAACTAAGAATAAAGTTAAACTCATAGTCAAATCATATTCAGTACAATCCTCACAAACCTTGGATCAGCTCCTTACCGAGCAACTAGCCATAGTAGAACAAAGATTAGACAAGTTTGAGCCAACCAAAACTTATGAGATAGTATTTCTTGGCCAAAGAGGCTATAAAGTTGAATATACTGCTG
>NZ_JADEXP010000083.1 GCF_015207065.1 Leptolyngbya cf. ectocarpi LEGE 11479
GGGAGGGGTTTGGGGGGCTTTGCTCGCTATTGCACTGCTGGCATTGTTATTTTTTGCAGCCGCCTGGCGTGGTCTGCGTCGAATGCAGTTACCGGACTGATCGATGTTTAAGTTATTCCAGCGTTTACTCAACAGTCGCTTCTGGGCCTTGGCCATAAAAGAGGTTCAGCAGATCTTTCGAGATAAGAAGCTGCTGTTTATGTTAGTTTTTCCGCCCACGGTGCAATTGTTGCTCTATGGCTTGATCTTGAACCCCGATGTGCAGTACTTGAAAATGGGCGTCGTGGATCAGGTTAATGTTGGGGCCAGTCGCGAGTTGGTGGCAGCCTTGACCGAGAATGATGTGTTTGTGGCCGATCGCTACAGTGCTAGTCAACAGACCCTGGGGGAACAGGTACGGCGGGGAGACATCACGTTGGGGGTGGTATTTCCTCCTGAATTTAATCGCAATTTGGCTCAGGGTAAACCAGCCGAGATCCAGGTGATGGTGGATGGGGTGGATGCCAATACGGCTGGTATTGCCAGTGGTTATATTAGCCAGATTGTTCGGCAGTATAGTCGCCAATTGGAGGATGCTGAATCATTCAGTATGATTCAGCCGCAGATCACTTTTCTATATAACCCTGGGCTGATTAGTAGCTGGTTCTTTGTGCCTGCCATGATGGGTGTTGTGTTGACGTTAATTGGATCGCTGGTATCCTCTTCGACGCTCATTCGAGAAAAGGATACAGGTACCTTAGAGCAGCTTCTGATGACTCCAGCTTCATCTAGTGAGATTCTGCTGGCAAAGGTGGTACCTCTATTTGTCTTATTGCTCGGCGATGCGCTGTTAGCGCTGAGTTTTGCTAATGTTGTTTTTAGCGTGCCGTTGCGGGGCAGCTTGTTGCTGTTTCTAGCGATGTCAGGGTTGTATGTCTTTGTTGGCATTGGCATTGGTATGATGCTGGCCACGCTCTGTCGCAACCAACAGCAGGTGATATTGACGTCGTTTTTTATCAATATGCCGTTGATTCAGCTTTCGGGTGCGATCGCACCCATCGAAAGTATGCCTGCCGTTTTCCGCTACCTGTCATTGCTGAATCCCCTACGTCACTATGTGGCAATTCTGCGGGCTGTATTGCTTAGAGGCGTAGGGTTAGAGGTGATCTGGCCACATGCGATCGCTCTGTTAGTTTTTGCAACTGTGTTGGGAACTATCAGTACCCATCAATTCCGGCATCAGGTGAGCTGATCGCCTAGGCCTTACGAACTGGTACGCAAATGCTATGCTACGTCAGCCGTCTGGAAAGAATCTTCTCTTAAGGCTTTCAGCAAGTCTTCACGGGTGATGATCCCAACTAACTGTTTTTGATTATCTACTACGGGTAGACGATTCACTCGTTTGCCTATCATGAGATTCGCCGCTTTGGCGATAGGAGTTTTTGGAGTAATCGTTATGGCATGAGAGGTCATCACATCTTGTACCAATATGCCCAGACTTTTCTTGAGCTGTTGCTGAAACCTGCCGGGGGGATCTAGATAGACGAGGGTCCCTAAAAAGTTAAGATAAAGCGGTAGCTGAATTGGACGCTCTTTGAAAAGTAAATCAGCTTCTGAGATGATGCCGACAACCTTGTTATCATCATTTACAACAGGGAGCCCGCTTACGTGGTTTTCTTCTAAACGCTTCAATACGGTCTCCACTAAATCGAGCGGCTTTACAGTGACTGGGTTGAGTGTCATCAGGTCTTTGACAAGATAGGTCTGATCCATGTTTTTAACCTCGTTCATACGACTGCTCACATCCTTTTAATGGAGTCTATGCTCTACTCACGTAATTAATTAGTCTATCCCTAGAGTAAGTTGTTTATGTGGTGAAATTATGAGGACTAACCTGATAGCGATGTCTGATGCTTGCCCTCACCCTCACAGTTTCCCCAACTTATTTGTGTATCCTGAAAATGAAGGTTCCTCCAAGGCATTGCTCCAGGCAGGTGGAAGCTTCAAAAGCTAATAAGAATTGGTTTGTCAATTGTTTGGAGGTAGTAGTATGACTAAAATCACACGCTGGCGTCCGTTTGGCCACATCGAGCATTGGGAACCCTTTGAGGAAATTGATACCCTCAGAAAAGAAATCAATAAACTTTTTGAACAGTCCGTACTGGGTGGTTCGATTAGTGAAAATGGGTTTGACTTTATGCCATCTGCTGAGATAGATGAAACAGACACCGAGATTCATCTGAAGCTTGAGGTTCCTGGCATGGAAGCCGATGATTTGGACATCGAAGTTACCGATGAATCAGTTGCCATCAAGGGTGAGCGTAAGTCTGAAACCAGGACTGAGGAGAAAGGGGAATTCCGTTCTGAGTTCCACTACGGGAAATTTGAGCGGCTGATTCCGATGCCGACACGGATTGTTAAAGATCAGGTGGCTGCTGAATATAAAGCTGGTGTCCTCCGTCTTACAATTCCAAAGTCTCAAGAAGAGATAACGGAGTCCGTTAAAGTTAGGGTTGCTTAATCCTTAAGGTCAATGGTCTAGGATTGTCACATCCTCAGTATAGATAACAGGAGACTGCCCTATAAGCATTCGTGTTTGTAGGGCAGTTGGTCTATGAGATGGTAAACACTATTCATGTTTGTTCTGATAGGAGAACTATGATTGGCAATGCCCTTCATGATTTTATGTTTATTAGGCAGCTGCCAACTGTTTGGCTAGAAGGTTGCGTACTTGTTCGTCTGTGGTTTGGGCAAAATTTTCGTACCACAGACCAATGGCATAAAATGGTTCAGGCGTAGTTAAGCACACAATCCTATCCACGTCTGCTTCTAAGGCTAGACACCTGGATCGTGGTCCTACTGGCACTGCTGCTACAATCTCTTTAGGACGTTGTTGTTGTAAAACGGCAACCGCTGCTTGCATTGTGGCTCCAGTGGCCAACCCGTCGTCGATTAATAGGATGGTGCGATCGCAAATCTCTGGCTGAGGTCGATCTCCTCGGTAGCTCCGATCACGCCGCTGTAACTCCCGCAGTTCCCGAGCAGCGACATGCTCAAGGGTTTTATCGGAGATAGCCAGCCAACTGATAATGTCATAGTTGAGCACACGCACCCCCCCAGAGGCAATGGCTCCCATGGCCAGTTCCTTGTGTCCAGGCACCCCTAGTTTGCGCACCAGGCAGATATCCAGAGTGAGATTCAACGCCTTAGCTACTTCATAGGCAACGGGTACTCCACCACGAGGTAATCCCAATACCAGTACATCGGAGCGATTGGCATAGGCTGTGAGCTGGGTTGCTAGCTCTCTTCCTGCGTGGGTGCGATCGCGAAATCGAGTCTTCATTATCTTTACCCCTTAACATTCACGACGGCTTACCAGTAAAATGCTTCCAGGCAGATTCCAGTGCGCCCTGAGCCCGGTCGCTAGCACGATGAATTTGCTGCTGCAGACTTTCCCACTGGTCGTGGAGAAAATCGACTGCCTCTTTCAGTGCGTGATGGTCATGCTCACCTGAAGCTGCCATTTCATCGCCTACAGTTTTGATTTTGACGCGGACCACCTCAGGTTGATCATGGGGTGAAACGAGATCGTGGAGGCGATCACTCAGTTCATGCACCAGCTGGCGTACGGGGGAGCTTTTTTCACTGAGAAAATCCTTTAGTCCCTCAGTCTCATTGCGGAGACGATCAGGTGCACCGGTTTCAAGAACTATGGCGTCAACGGTGATGGTTTTAATATCGTCAGGAGCTAAAACTGTGTGTGGTGGGGATGGAGCAGTTTCTCCTGTGGCGAAACGCTGAAGTGTCATTGCCCCAGTGATATCTCCAGACAGAATATACGCTGCGATTTCCCCAGTGTGCCAATCAAATAGAAAATCTTCAATCCAAGCGTTGGCTTTATTAAATGTTGATTGTACCGGTAATCGATGGAGCCGATGTAATCCACTAGGAGGACTGAGGGTCAGGTGCCCATAGGTAGACACTGCCTTGGTACTTACTCCAGCTATCTGCAATAAGGGAATATATCCTCGGGGACAGGATAGATAAACGATGTTTCCAGCATCATTAGTCCAAACCTCTTGTATTTCTCCCAAATATTCAGCGGTTGCACTATCTATTGCCACTAAACCGGTGATTTGGCTATAACGAATAACATTGAGCATAATTTTGAACTCCCTTAGCCCTTACTTATCCTAGAAAAATAATCTGAGGACTTTGTAATGATGCAACAGAACGATCTAATGTAGGAGCCTTCACTGTGGTTTCCTCATACAGTCCTCAAATTTATGGCATATCTTGAATAAGGGAGCTTGTCTAAGCTGCTAATTGGGAGGTCTTACCATGATTGATGAGTCTATCAAGCTTTTTAGCTTAAATACCAGTCGAGAATTTGGCAAAAAAGTCTCAGAACGTCTGGGTATTAGTCTGAGTCATCATGAGGAAAGAGACTTTGAAGATGGTGAACATAAGGTTCGATCGTTGATAAATGTTCGTGGTCAAGATGTCTATGTTATCCAATCTCTCTACGGCGAGCCAGGAGCTAGCGTCAACGATAAGCTCTGTCGGTTGCTATTTTTTGTCGGTGCCCTCAAGGATGCGTCAGCTGAGCGTGTAACTGCCATTGTTCCTTATCTGTGCTATGCCCGTAAGGATCGTAAGACAAAGGCTCGGGATCCGGTGACGACTCGATATATCGGTCAATTATTTGAGGCGATGGGTTGCGATCGCATCGTTACCCTAGATGTCCATAATCTAGCAGCGTTTCAAAATGCCTTTCGATGCCCAACTGAACATCTAGAAGCCAAAAATACATTTGTTCAGCACTTTGCGACTATTATTGGTGACCATCAAGTCGTTATTGTTGCCCCTGATTTTGGTGGGGGCAAGCGTGCCGAAGCTTTTCGAAGAGCACTATGCCAGAAGATACACCAAGATATCCCTATGGCCTTTACCGAAAAATACCGTAGCTCAGGCGTTGTCTCCGGAGAAATGATTGTCGGAGAAATTCAAGGCCGAATTGCCATTATTATTGATGACTTGATTAGCAGTGGTACCACCCTAGCTCGAACTGCCAAAGCGTGTCGCAGCAGGGGGGCTACTAAAGTCTATGCAGCAGTCTCCCACGGTGTCTTTGCCAAGGAATCCAATCATATTTTGTCGATTCCAGACCTTGATAAAATTATCATTACTAACACTGTTGCACCGTTTCGCATCACAGCCAGTGACGTTAAGCTCAAACTTACTGTGCTAGATACTACACCACTGTTTGCTGAAACGATTCGTCGACTTCATGATGGAGGATCGCTCGTGGAGCTACTAGACTCCCCATAAAGTCCTCCTAATCCCTGAGGTGCCAGGATACGCTGTTATGGGTAGACTTTTCGAGCTACTGACGTTCTTTGTATTGCGAATAACTCACTTACTATTTGTATGACAATAACTATCATTCATGCTATTGGAGGCCTAGGGCTCTTTCTATTGGGCATGATTGTGATGACAGACGGGCTGCGGGCTTTAGCGGGGAATGCCATGCGAAGGGCGCTGATGCGCTTTACCCGCAGCCCTCTATCTGGAGTGTTGGCAGGAGCTACCACTACGGCTATTTTGCAATCTTCTAGCGCCACGACAGTCGCGACTGTTGGGTTTGTTAGTGCTGGCTTAATTAGCTTTTCAGGGGCGCTAGGGATTATTTTTGGGGCTAATATCGGGACGACGTTTACAGGCTGGTTAGTCGCTATTTTAGGCTTCAAACTCAAATTGGGTACGGCGATATTGCCGCTCCTCTTTATGGGTGCCAGTTTGAAGTTGTTGGCTAAAGGGCGATGGGCAAATGTGGGATATGCGATCGCAGGTTTCGGTCTGATTTTTGTCGGCATTACCTCAATGCAGGATGCCATGGGCGGCCTAAATGGACTGATCACGCCCGAGCAACTACCTACAGATACTCTGGTTGGTCGCTTACAGCTGGTTGCTTTAGGCATAATTGCAACAGTGATCACCCAGTCCTCTAGTGCTGGTGTAGCTGCCACCTTAGCTGCGTTATATGCGGGGGCTGTTAATTTTGAACAGGCGGCTGCATTAGTTGTTGGTATGGATGTTGGTACGACTGTCACGGCCATTATTGCTACTGTAGGTAGCTCGGTCAATGCTCGTCGTACCGGGATTTCCCATGTTGTTTACAATATTTGGACGGCTAGTCTGGCACTGGTTTTGATTACCCCCTACACAGTTATCTGGCAGTGGATAGCGCCGGGACAGCTGATGCAAAATGCAGAACTAGCTTTAGTCGGGTTTCATACCTGTTTCAATGTTGTCGGGGTGACGACAATATTGCCCTTCACCCGACAGTTTTCCCAGTTGATAGTACGGTTGGTGCCCAGTAAAGGGCTCACCTACACAGAAGGGCTGAGCGATGGGCTTTTGGAACAACCAGTTTTGGCATTGAATGCTATTCAGGTGTCGATTCAGACTGAGCTATTGGTGCTGTTACGGCATGTAGCGGCTATTTTAGGTGATCCCAAGGGCCAACGAGGTGATTTACCTGAACTCCGGACGGCTTTAGATGAAACCCATACTTACCTGGATAAAATTCATCTGAAAACAGGTGAAGGACCACTATGGGAGCGACTGGTTAATATGATTCATGCGCTGGACCATCTTCAACGTATTCATGAGCGCTGCGAAGAGGATGAAGATCGGGCCAAAACCGCGCAGGCAACAATAGCACTAGTGGAAGAGAAAAATCTTCTGGTTGATAGCATTCAGCAGATTATGGGATTGATTCAAGCCGAACGTTGGCAGCATGCAGCTGTTCAGGCTCATGCCACCTCAAAGCAGATCCATCGTAAGGTTGAGCCCTACCGAGCCACCACCATAAATCAGGTTGCTGTTGGCCAGATTGATGTCCTGACTAGTACAGAACGTCTCGAAGCCATTCGTTGGCTACGTCGGGTCAGTAAACATATCAGACAGATTACTGACCACATGAGTCAGGCAGTCCTCGCCATTGGCAAATAAATATTGAGAGATTCGCTGTGCTGATGAGTCTGACAACGATGTCCTTTTCATCGAGGTTCTGCGGAGATAGACGCATGAAATTTACTAGAATATTCAACAGTTAACTGCTTTGGTGTTGGACGTTTCATTATTGATGTTTGGCATAGTACAGCACCCTCTTGCTCCAAATCTTCAACATAACCTGCTGCTGCCTGACTTGCCTCAGATTCATGCTTAAAGGGACCAAAATAGTAGATGCAGCGTGGTGTATCGGTTGATACCTCAATCCACCACGTGCTTCCAAACAAACCTTTTAACTGACTAAAGAGACCATTCATAGGGGGACCTACCCTTGTTTGTTAGCGGTTTGATTACTTGCGTTGTTGAGGGTATCCTTTGAATTAGGTCTGTTGTGTAGCAGACTCTGGGCTAGTTGACATAGTTGCTAGCCAGTCAAAAACCTGATCAAGCTGCTCTAGCGTGATTAGGCCATCTTGCCATAAGACGATAGGAAATAAGTTTGAGTGTGGACCACTACGCTGTAATGCCGATTGGATAGATGTCTCTGGAACAGCAAGCTCGGTTTGTAAAAAATGAAGTAGTAGGGATGTTGGAGACATGGTCATCGGGGATAGTCCTCCTGAAAAGCTAAACGATGGCAAGGAATCTTGTCAGATAAAATTGAACTGATTAAGTTTCCAGTGTGGATTTCCAGGTGGTCTGCGTGATGAGCTTCGAAGATAATTCTCGCATAGGGCATAACAACTCGCTCGAAAAAGTTGCTAGTGGCATTAGGGATCCGAACGATCTGAAACTGTTCAGTATGGTTGATGTAACAACATTGAATTGGGTTGTGTTGCTGAACACAGCTGGTTTTAGTTCTGCTGGTTTTAGTTTTTTTGGGGCGGCGCAATTTAGGTGCAACATGTCTAACTCGCTTTTTTTGAATTACTTCCATGATTTTGTATCGGTCGCCAACCCAAGGTCTCTAGTGAATCAGGTGAGGCATAGAGTGTGACTCCCTTGCCTAAAGAGATACAGATTGAGCGACCGTTGTAGGGTAAGATCTTGCCTTTTTCTTGTGTGTGCGGGCATTCGACCCATCGCCCAGGCTGCCAGTCCATAAGTCTTGAGATCGCCTGCATTAGCCGATGTATTGAGCAGGATCGTTGTTGAGTCTATAGGGATCGGGTGGATGATAAACTTGCTGTATGGCATTCACGGGTAGCATGTAGCGAACGCCCTCGTGAATCAGGTCCTCAATTTGCTGTTGTTGTCCTAACGATAGTTGGAAATTCTTATTATGCAATAAGGGTTGTTGGTATGCATCAATAGCAACATAGCTGTTGTGAAGGCGTCTCAGTACGTACAACAGCAGTTTACCGCGTGAGTTGGGATCTTGAAAGGCAAGTTGGTATGGATTTTGAGGATAGGTTGACAAAACTTGATCAATTCCTCTAATCGCCATCAGCCGGGTTAAATTTATAATTTGTTGTGGCATTTTACTATCTTGGCTTTGTTAAAACTTGGGTGAGACAATTTCTCTGTTATTGGAAAGAAACTATTGCAAAGAAACCACAGTATGGATGCTTAAACGGCTTAGCATCCATACTGTGGTATCAAGGTTATCCTTGTAGAACGCTTATCTCTACGATTGCCTTACTTTAAACCGAGAATATGTGGAAACTGTGTTGCTTGTTAAGCTGATCAACTTAATCAGACCATTGCAGTAGTGTTTTAATTTGGTCAGCAATATGCTCTGGCTCAAATGGTTTGGTGATTATTCCCGCTGCTCCCAGGGATTCAAATAAACGTTTCTCGCCATTGCGGGCTTTGGCGGTCAGAAAAATGACAGGGATGTTTTTGGTAGAGGGATGAGCCTGGAGTTTACGAAATGTAGCGGGGCCATCTAACTCAGGCATCATGACATCTAGTAAAATGGCGTCAGGCTGATCGACCTCGGCTATGGTGAGGCCTGTAGCTGCAGAGTTGGCGATTAATGTATTCCAGCCAGCGGTAGCTTTTAGCGAGGCCTCGACGATAATGTGAATGGCGACTTCATCATCAATTACTAAAATACGTCTAGCCACCCATTACCCTACTTAAGCTGCCTTTAGCTCAATACTTTGGGTAGAGTTTACACTGTTTCGAGTTCGTTCTCAATTTATCGGCAGGGTGAAATAGAAGCAGCTGCCTTTGCCTGGGGTGCTTTTTACTCCAATGAAGCCACCATGCTGTTCAACGATATTTTGACAGATAGTGAGGCCCAATCCGGTGCCTCCCTTTTCACGAGAATCCGAAGAATCTACTTGTATAAAGCGCTCAAAAATCTTGGCACACTTCTCGGGGGGAATGCCTCGGCCCTGGTCACGGATGGTGAATAGTACGGTGTCTCTGCCAGGGTCGCTTTCTCCAGATTCAACGGTTAGCCAAATTGTGCTGTTTCTTGGTGAGAACTTGATGGCATTGTCCATCAGGTTGGTCAGTACCTGATGGATGCGATCGCAATCGGCCATGATCTCAAACCCAGGGTCAGATACCTCTAGGGTGATGCCTGCCTGATTGGCTGTGAGCTGAAATAAGCCCACGACTTGACTGGTCAGGGTTTGGGTATTGAAGGGCTGTTTTTGCAGCAAACTGGTGTCTGACTCCAGACGTTCGAGTTCTAAAATATCGTTCACCAGCCGCACTAAGCGCTGAGAATGTTCAGCCGTTAACTGCAATAACTGCTGGCCCTGCTCAGACTCAACGGGCACCAGCCCTCTGGCTAAGAGCTTGATCCCGCCATGAATCGCTGTCAGCGGGGTGCGCAGCTCATGGCTGATGACGGAAATAAACTCGCCTTTCATCCGGTCGATGGCAAAGCGCTCGGTGATGTCTTCTCCAATGCTCATGGTGCCAATGATGTTACTGTGACCGTTACGCAGCACGGTATTATTCCAGGCGATCATGCGCTGTTCCCCTGACTGGGTAAGGATAGGGTTCTGATAGCGTAAGGTTGAATTTGGCTGGCTAAGCAACTGCTGAAAGTATGACCTGACCAACGGTTGTTGTGATGGGGGCAAAAATAGGTCAACCCAGTCTTTACCAAGTACATCGGTGGCAGTATAGCCCGTCAGATTTAATAAAAAGGGATTGGCATAGTTCACCTTGCCGTTGCAATCGAGACCGACGACTGCCAGGTGAACATTTTCGAGCAGGGTGCGCCAGCGCTGCTCGGCCTGGCGCAGGTCAGCGGTACGAACTTCGACCCAATTTTCTAGGTTGGCATTAGCCTGCTGTAAGGCCTGTTCGGCCTGTTGGCGTTCGGATTCGATGCGTTTGCGATCGCTAATATCCATCGAAACCCCCACAACGCCCACGAGAATGCCCTGGTCATCATAAATGGGGGCATCGATCACCCAGGCTGGAAAGGGGGTGCCATCTTTACGCTTTACCCAGAACTCCCCAGACCACTGTTCACCCTGTTGCAGGTGAGCCATAATTTCGACCGCCTGGTCGCGGGTCGTATCAGCTGGGGTAATGTCCAAAATAGAACGTCCCAGGACCTCGGCTGCTGACCAACCGTAAAGGGTTTCAGCAAAGCAATTCCAGTAAAGAATATTACCATCCAGGTTAGTGGCGATCACGGCTTGGGCCACGGCGTCCAAAAGCCTGGATTGAAATAGGATGTGGGCCTCAGCTTGCTGAATTTCTATCTGTTCAGCTTGCAGCTGTGTGCTCAAACGGACCTGATCTCGCCTTAATGCGCTATTTAGAGATTTGGCGAACTGATGCTCTGTCTGCGCTACTTCAAGCTGCTGGCTTAGACGGGTCTGCGCTTGTTCTAGTTCAAGATTACGGGCCAGCGCCTGGTCTACTGAGCGTGGCGGCTCGGCCTCCTGTGACAATCGCTCAAAAATCTGTTTGATTGCATTCGGGTTTAAGGCTTGTAAAAGACTGCTTTGGGTAATCATGCCCACCAATCGCTCCTGCTCGTCAACGATGGGCAAATGGCGCACTTGGTACTGAAGCATTTGGTGAAAGAGGACCAGGGTATCGTTGACTTGGTCGGTGGTGATCGTTTGTACCGCTGTGGTCATCACCGCCGCGATTGGGACATTCGTTATTGATTGCCCTGAGGCTATAAGCTCCACCAGATCTCGCTCTGTGAAAATGCCCACCGGGCGCTGTTGCTCAGCAATCAGCACATAGCTGGTTTGGGCCTGATGCATGATTGCGATCGCATCCCCTATCAATGTCTCCGGCGTTACCATCAGTGGTGTAGAGGTAACGACTCGGTCAGCCAAAGAACGTGTATTTGGATCGGGCGAATCAACGGGCATTTATAAGCTGTTAAATCGTGCTGGAAATCTTATATCAGGCTGATTGAGAGCCTTCAGTCCGCATTTAACTGAAAGAGCTGAACACAGCCTACTCTAGTCAACAATTATGGTGATCTTATGTTGATATATAGACTAGAGATTAGCCATGACCTCACTGGCAAGATACTTGATTATTGCCTATCCACGTTGGTCTGCGAGAGTACTGTACTAGCAGACCGATACAATCCTTGCAAATCCCTTGCATCCTCAGGATAAACGGCTATACCAACCGTGAATGTTCCCTGAAACGTCTGGTTGTCGCAGCTCAACTGCTCATTCTGCCAAGCCTGCAGAAACTGGGTTAGCCGTTGAGTACCCTCTTCTCGACTGGCTCCATAGAGTCCCACCACAAACTCCGTTTTACTCCAACGAGCCGCCACATCGTCTACCCGAAAGGCTATTCCTAAACGCTCACCAAATCGTTGCAAAATCTGATCGCTAGCTCTTTCAAAATTACTATTGACGGCATGTGCAACTTGAGGGTGGTCATCCCCCTTCTTAAGGGGGACCGAGGGGGATCTGTCAGTCGCTTTAGCGCTTGGAGATCCCCCCAACCCCCTTGAAAAGGGGGAGCTAGAAAAGTCGCACATCTCGTTATTGGTGGGTTTGAAGCTGTCAAAATTGAGCAGAGCAAAACACAGTGGCTGCTCTTGACGGTGACCCAATCTGAGAAACCGGCTTAAGTCCTGAGTTGATTTTTGCCGGTTAGCGATGCCCGTTAGACTATCAATATTTGTTTGTAGTTGCCGAGTGCGCGCCCGTTCTAACCAGTTGAGTATTCGCACCACCAGTTCAGGAGCCACAATAGGCTTGCGGACATAATCATCACCCCCAACCGAAAACACCCGTTGAATCGTCTCTGCTTCAGTATGGGCTGACAACAAGAGTACCGGCAACTCAAGCCAGCGAGAATCATTGCGCATTAGCTGGCATAGATCAAATCCAGTGATCTCAGGCATGTCTACATCAAGAATCACCAAGTCGGGCGCTGTTTGCTCCAAGGTTGCAAAAAAGTGTTGCGGTTTACTCAACAACTGCAGCTGAAATCCCCAAGGCTGCAATAGATTGTGCAATAGGGTCAGTACCGCCGGATCATTATCTACTATTAACAAGGTGGCCGACGATAATGTCCCCGGCTGCGCTAGATTCTTTGGCATCGGAGCCGACCCTGGCAAAATCTCTGACGACGTTAGTGCCTGCTGCACATTAGTGACTAAAGCTTCCAAATGAGACACGTGCTGAGGGGTAAGACGACTATTGGCTAGCAGACTGTTTTCTATCTCCTGACAGTAAGCTGCAACCATTGGAAATCCAAAACTGCCCAGCGACCCTGCCAGAGCATGGGTTTCTCTAACAATCTGCTGTCGGGCTACTTCATTGAGACTCCCTGGCTGCAGTTTATTGAGCATGGTTGCTAGATCTGATACGCGCTGCATATAGGGTTCTCGCACAGGCTGCCAGAGAGTTTTTAAATCTATCTGTTTTGCTCCCATACTGGGACTGGACTGTGGAAGTACGTCTTTTCCATCGACTGTTTTTTCCGCTTGATGTTCAACTAAGTCAGCTGGGACTAACCGATACCCTAAGCCATAGAGTGTTTCGATTACATCTGTGAGGCCCACCCGCTTGAGTTTTTGGCGTAGTCCTTTGACTTGAGTGCGCACAGCACTGATATGCGGTGCGTCTTCAAAGGGCCAAATCTTGTCTAGTAGATCATCCAAGCTAAAAACTCGATTGGGATTGCGTAAAAACAGCTCCAGCAGACCATACTCTTTAGGAGTTAGTGAAATAGGTACATCACGATAGCTAACCTCAGCACTGCGTGGGTCAAGGCACAGCTCGCCCCACTGCAAGACAGGCGATACGATACCCTCCGCTCGGCGGAGCAACGCCCGAATGCGTGCTAACAGCTCCTCAAATTCAAAGGGCTTAATTAAATAGTCATCGGCTCCCGCATCTAACCCAGCGACCTTATCGGTGCCAGCATCCCGAGCGGTCATCAAAATAATCGGCACATTATTGCCCGTTGCTCTCAGCTGCTGGCAGGTCTGGATGCCATCTAGCTTAGGCAACATCCAATCTAGCAAGATCAAATCGTAGGGAAAGACCTCAGCCATTTCCTTTCCCATCTCACCATCCATGGCCCGATCCACTAAGTAATGATGATTTGTCAGTACTTGAATCAATGCCCCAGACAACTGATCATCGTCTTCTATTATCAAAAACTTCATAAAATTTATGAAATCTTAGTGATATGAAGTTTATTGTTAGTTTATTCTTCATTGAGTTTAAGTTAAATTGCGGTTGACAAAATGTTAATTCATGAAAGTTTAAGATTTTCGGATTGATCTGACGAGAGGCTGGCTTGCAACACCAGCCAACTCAGCATGTCCATCGTGAAGTACATGCTGAGTTGGCTGTTATATATGAACCAATGCATTCGTTCTATAGAAAGGGATGTATCGCAGCGCTCACACATTGAGAAATGAGTTGGAGAGTAAATGTTATCCATTGGTTTCGATGGTTTAGGCTGCAAGGAACAATCTAAATCTCATAAGTTCCTCAACTTGCTTTGATTTAATAATCTCACGGTAAAGATTCGCCGAGGTTCATGGGGGGATTGGCTATGGCAAATCGAGACCATCTTGTTTTACTCAGGCAAGGAGTGAATGATTGGAATTGTTGGCGGACTGATAATCCAACCATAATGCCCGATCTTAGCGGAGCGGATCTCAGCCTGATAAATCTGCGTGGAGTGAATCTAAACAACACGGATTTGTGTGAAGCCAACTTGAGTGAAACAGACCTGTTGGAGGCTGACTTAAAGGCAGCTCAACTGATCCAGGCTAATCTTATGGGAGCGGACCTGCTTGACGCCAATTTGATGGCAGCCAATTTGATGAACTCAAACCTGCGTCATGTAGATTTAAGTCGAGCCAATCTCCTCAATGCTAATCTTCATGGTGCAGATCTCACAAAAGCAAATTTAAGTCATGCAGAACTCAGTGGAGCTGATCTGAGTAAGGCTGTTTTGATTGACACTTACCTGGGTAGAGTGAATCTAATTAAAGCAAACCTGTGTGAGGCGGATCTAAGTAAGGCTCATCTCTGTGGTACTCACTTTATTCAAGCAAATCTCGTTCGGGCAAATCTTAGCGAAACCGATCTTAGCGAAGACAATTTCAATGGCGCTGATCTCAAAGGTGCTAACTTGACCAAAGCACACCTGATCGGAGCCCACCTCAGTCGAGCGTGTCTGCAGAATGCTTGCTTGCGAGGAGCTGTTCTTAAAGGGACTGATCTGACCAAAGCTGATTTAAGAGGTGCTGATCTGACTCAAGCCGATCTCAAAGGTGCTAATCTGATTGGAGCAAATTTAAGCCAAGCCAAGCTGGACGGAGCCGATCTCACGGATGCTAAGCTTCGAGATGCAATTATTCCAATGGATATAAGACATTCACTACAAGAATAGAATCATACTTCACAAGATTCTCAAACTGTTTATCTAATATGAGCATGAAAGGAGACTGGCCCCGAGATTACCAATTTCTTCAAAGACACTAGAACACAGGGCAAGTGATAAAGACTTGCAATGCAGTGTTTAGTTTAAAGTCAATCTCCTAACGATGCAAGTTATCTAGAAGCCATCAGGAGGTATATATGAAACTCACTCACATATCGTGGTGTTAGTTATGAATACAACCCACCTCAGGTCGAAGTTGCCGATAGCGAAGACGTTGGTAAATATCGAGGTGTTACGCTCCACTTCCATAAATTGCTAAAAGCTATCGCTCAACCCTCTTTTGATCTGAAGTATCGCGGCATTGCCTATCACGTTGGCTCAGCTGCTTAGCTGCGATTCAGCTCAGCTGTCTAGCTTCAGCTAGAGTTTCTTCCCTAATTTCGACGGAGTTCAACAATTTCGCTGTGCTCGTCAGTGCTAAGCCAGCTAAATTCAGGCTTAAAAATACTACAGGAGGTTTTAACTCATGACTATGAAATCTCAAAAGACTCCTATTTTACCAGCACTCTGGGTTTATCTGAGTCAGCCCCTGTTGAATACTAAATGCGGGCTAATCTTAAATCCCCTCAAGTTCACTATCCCCTACAGAATTCGATTGTTAGAACGATGCTTTGCTAAAGATTATGAGCTAGAACAAAATCGTCAGCACTTAGAGCTTTGCTGGGGGAAAAGCTTTGTCTTAAGACAGGTTCATGAGCTAGTTCGGGCTGAGTGAAACAGTTCTTTAACACCTTCAATGGTAGATTGAAGGTGTTAAAGAATTAACATTTGACTGTCACAAGTTCCTCACTATTGGACGATAAGCTAATGCTTAGATTGCCTCTTAGCAAGAGTAAGCAGGAGCTTATTATGGAAAGTTTTGATTATGTTGTTTTAGGTGCAGGTCTCGGTGGTTTGTCGACAGCTGCCTGTCTTACTCTCCAAGGAAATCAAGTGGCTGTTCTGGAGCAGCATTATTTGCCAGGGGGCTGCTGTCACACGTTTCAGTATGGAGATTATTCTTTCTGTGCCGATGTCCATTACATTTATCAATGTGGCAGAGGTCAGACAGTGGATCAGTTTCTAAATTATATTGAAAGAGATGTTTCCTTTAATTCCTTAGACCCAGACTGCATTGATCGCATTGTTACTCCCAATGTCGATTTTCGGATTCCGCTAGGCTGGGAAACGTTTCGCGATCGCCTTTTGACTACGTTCTCCGATGAAGCTACTGCTATTAATCGCTACTGTGACGAGATTAAGCACTTGCATCAGGAAATGGTGGACCTAGAACAAGACGTACATTGGTATGATCGCAAATGGTCTGACTGGCTAAAACTACCAAAATATTGGCATCTTTTTTCGAAGCGATTATATACCCTTCAGGATCTCTATGATCAAGTTGGATTGTCTCCTAAATTACAAGCTCTGCTGGCAGGACAAAGTGGTGATTATGCTTTACCACCCAAAGATATTTCCTTAATGACCCATGCAAGTTTGGTGTCAGATTATGCAGAAGGGGCCTACTATCCTAAGCATCACTTTAAGCATTTGGTAGACACCATCGTTGAATCTATTACGTCAGGAGGCGGGGTAGTACAGCTCTCCACTCCTGTAAAGCATATCGAAGTTTGCGATCGCAAGGTTCAGTTTGTCAATGCTGGAGGTATTTCCTACTGTGCTGACAAAGCCTATATCAGTGATATGGATCCAAAGAAAACCGTTGCACTGATGCATGGAACTCAATCCCTAAGTGCCCATGAAAAACATCGTCTGACAGATTATCAATACTCGATGAGTGCGTTTAACATCTATCTAGGGCTTGATAGTCGCTTTGACCCAACCCGTTATGGCATTGGTAATTGGAATATCTGGTATTATCCAACAGGCGATCTTAATCAAGAATATCAACAACAATATCAGGGTAATTTAGACCATCCCTGGATTTTCCTATCTTGTCCCACCTTAAAGTCGGTGGAGCCAGGCATGGCACCAAAAGACCATCATGTCCTTGAAATTGCCACAGTTTGTCCCTATAAACCCTTTCGTCAGCTCCATGAGCAAGATAGCAAAGCTTACAAAGCGAAAAAGCGAGCTATTTACCAATCGACCATGACAAGCGTTCGAGACTTGATTCCAGATATCGATGCCTATATTCGCATGAAACTATATGGCACACCGACGACTAGTGAATATTATCTAGGGCAACCGGAAGGCAACATCTATGGTGCTAATTTGATTCCAAACCAGGTTGGCCTGCGACGTATTGGATATCGTACAGAACTATCTAACCTTTTCTTGGTAGGTGCTAGTGCTGGCTACCCGAGTGTACCGGGGGTAATTGGTAATGGCATGAATGTGGTGGAGTTAATTACTGGGCAGGCTGTTTATAAACAAACTGCCCATCGATTCTTCCTTCCTCAGTCGTAAGCCATTGTAATGCAGCTAATTCAGCTGACGATAGGACCTTGGCCTGTCCCCCCTGAGATATCCGGTGCATTCCCAGGGCATATCCAAAGCCCACCCCACCAAACATCAGCAGCGCCGCTATGCCAAACGCTGGTAAACCTGCCCGTATCCAAAACTGCTTATCATTTACCCGGTCAATCCGCTTGCAGTGCTGAATAACGGCTTTCTCCACGACCTGCCCCAGCTCTGTACCCAATTTCTGAGACAAGTCAAAATTCTTCTGGGCCAACATGCCCCGCAGCTGTTCTTTCAAGTCCTGGGATAATGCCTCAAAGCTTTCAACCTCACTTTTTACCTGGTCCTGAAACACCGTCGGAACTTTGGCCAACTGAGTCAAGTTTTCTAGGTTGACTGCATAGATCGAGCTAATCACTGCCGCAATTGGGTCTGTTACCCGCACCCTATACCTGTAAGTTGTTGGCTAGTATTCCCAAGTCTCTGGTCACCGGTAGAACCGTGATTGTCCAGGCCGATACCGAATTTGGCACCGTAGACTTCTTGGGAGCCGTTCGTCAGCGTAACTGGCGAGCGGTTGTCGGCATCAAAAATAGTCGGCTATTACACGATGGGCGCAAGCTAAAAGACCTGCCAGGCAACGCGAAACGGGGGCTACAGGTTTATCTCAAGGATATGGACTATCCGCTGACGATTTCTTGGTTTTGGCTTAAACGTGCAGATAACAAACGAGAGTTACGCTTTGTGGCGTCGACCCATCCTTACTCTGGGGTGTATCTCATTCGCTTAGGGCGCAAACGCTGGGCGATTGAAGGCTTTTTCAAGACCGCTAAGCATCAGTTTGGACTCCATTGCTTTGGCCAAAGCACCAAAATCGGCGTCTATCGTTGGCTTATTCTCTCGCTCATTGCTTACTTGCTGGCCCATTTGTGGCTTCCGGAAATTATGGCCGTAATTTGAAGAGTCAATTCCGGAAATTATGGCCGTTCTCTCATTGAACAAATAGGTGTGTTTCTTGTCAATCGTTAAGAGATTTTTCTTCAGATTTTTTGGACGCTGTCGCCGTTGTCTTATCTATTGAATTCAAGTCTAAGTCGAGCTTTCGGCCTTTGAGACGAAAGGAAGGACCGGCTAGTTTGAGATAGTCGCCATGATGCAAGGTGCGGTCAATGATGGCGCGGGCAAGTTCCTGGTCATGAAGCACTCGACCCCACTGATTGAGCGGTTTATTGGTGGTCAACAAAATAGGCTTGCCCTTGAGATAGCGTTGGTCAACGACTTGAAAGAGAACATCGGCAGCACCTGGCCCGTAGCCGAGATAGCCCATCTCATCAATCACTAGAACATGAGGTCTGAGATAGGGTTGGAGAGCAACGTTGCGCTCAGGGGCGACACACAGGTCATTGATTAAGGCCGCCGCCGTCGTAAAGCGAGCGGTGAAGCCGTTTTGGATGGCTTTATAGGCAATGGCAATACAGAGATGGGTTTTACCAGTACCGGGTGGGCCTTCGAGGATGAGAGACCGATGGTCGCTGACCAACTCAGGACCGAGAAATCGGCCCAGCATCTGTCGTTTGAGATCACTTCTAAAGGTGAAGTCAAAGGTATCAATGGTGGCCTCGAATGGGAACTTGGCTTTGGTAATCAGAGTATGAGTACGCCGTTCACTGCGGTGGGCCACCTCTTCAGCCAGGAGTCTCTCAAGCAGCTGTTGGTAGGACCACGACTCTCGTTCAGCGATAGGCACCAGCTCTGGCAAGACACGTTGAATAGTACTCAAGCCAAGGGACTTGAGCATGGGGTCTAAATTCAGGGTCATACTTGGATCGATCTAGGAGAACATGATAGGTAACGGAGGTGGTGTCAGCCCTTCGGGGGTGGCCTTGACAATGGCCTGAACATATTCACTGCCAAAGCAGCGTTCTTCGGTAGCTAAGGCAATGGCGGCCAGAAAGTCGGCTCGTCCAATCTGCTCGTAGAGGTCATACAGGGCCTCGACATCGGGTTGCCAGGTTTGGGGACGCCGATGCACTAATTCGGTCAAATAGGGCTCCACCGATGGGTCGAGGTCCAACAGAATCTGGCGTTGAGCAAAGGGCTTGCCACGCTTAAAGGTGAACAGCTGTTGGGCATGCTCACTTAAGACACTGGACTTGCCATTGTCCGGCCTCCGGGGATGGTCAGCCAGGTGACGCTCTCCCAAGTAGATCGACACCTGGGCTTGTTGGAGATGTAGGGTGACGGTCTGACCAATGGCCTCAGCCGGTACCGAATATTGTTAGTGTCACTAATTTTTCGCCATAGCTTGGTATCGTCTCAAATAGTTCAAAGTAGGGATTTACAGCCATACTGGATGCCTACCTATGACGATCCAAGACCGGGAAGCCCAAATCCTACGAGTCAA
>NZ_JADEXP010000625.1 GCF_015207065.1 Leptolyngbya cf. ectocarpi LEGE 11479
CCATGGCTCGAATGCGATCGCACGTCAGCAACGGATCGCCCAGATCGTCATTCTTGTAGTAAAACTCCACCAGTGGGGGAGTTAGAGGCGTTCCCAGGGCCATTCCTGTCTGGCGACACAGACTGCCCGCCGCCAGATTGCGGACCACCACCTCTAGGGGCACAATCGTCACCGGCTTCACCCACATCTCCCGCTCATTAGGCGATGCAATCCAATGGGTGGCAACGCCCTGGGCCTCTAGCAGCTTAAACAGGTGGGTGGACACCGCATTGTTAATCCGGCCCTTGTTGGCAATGGTGCCTCGCTTTTGCGCATTAAACGCCGTGGCATCATCCTTAAAGTAGGTCACCAGTACCGCTGGGTCCTCGGTGGCGTAGAGAATTTTTGCCTTGCCTTCGTAGAGCTTTTGCCGCTCACCCATGGAGCCTCCCCAGGAAATTGCACCGCTTATTTTAGCGCGGCGTTAGGGATTTGTAGCGTCGTTGCATAGAACGACGCTACAAATTTGGCCGTCATCACTTGGCCGTCATCACTTGGTCGTCATCACATAGACACCATCCCAATTTGGCGGCGGCGGCGTCTTTAGAAAGCGACGAATGCGTCCAAGGTGGATTTCTACGGCCCTATCGGTCGGCTCCATAGCCTGAGCTTGGTTAAACAGCTTTAAAGCTCGTTCAAAGTCCTTATCATCTATGTATGCACGGCGTGCCCGACGATAAAGCTCTAAAAACTCCTGCCGCTGATCGGAGAGCACCGTATCCTTTCTGCCAATCAGCTCATAAATTTTGACCGGCTGCATTTTACCCTTAACTCGCGCCAGATCCAGTTCCCGAGTCAAAATCAGCTCGCGACACGGACGATAGGTAAACTCACTCAGCACAATGTCACAGCCATACTGCTTAGTCACCCCTTCTAGTCGGGCGCTGAGATTAACCCCATCCCCAATCACCGTGTACTCCATTTTACGATGGGAGCCAATATTGCCAGACACCACTTCACCGGAACTGAGGCCAATGCCAATATTGATTTCCGGCTGCTTCTTTTCTCGACGCAGTTCATTAAACCGCACCAGCCGCTGCCGCATATCCAAAGCTGCTTGAATCGCTGACCAGCTGTGATTTTCTAGGGGCAGCGGTGCACCAAAAACGGCCATCAGCGCATCACCAATAAATTTATCGAGGGTGCCTTCATGGTTAAACACCGCTTCGACCATCGTTTCAAAGTACTCATTCAGCATGGACACCACCTGGGAGGCCTCCAGACTCTCTGTGAGCGTGGTGTAACCGCGAATATCCGAAAATAGGACCGTCACATCACGGCGTTTGCCCACCATCAGCGAATCTTCGCCCAGGGCCATCACCTGCTCAGCCACGCTGGGAGTCATATAGCGGTACAGGGTGGTTTTCATACGCTTTTCTTGGCTGATATCTTCCAGCACCACCAGACCGCCCCGCACCCCTCCCTTG
>NZ_JADEXP010000084.1 GCF_015207065.1 Leptolyngbya cf. ectocarpi LEGE 11479
GATTAGGCGAGCAAATGGCCCAGGTCGCCACCTATCCCACCGCTGTCTGGATGGATCGCATGGGCGCAATTACCGGAACCGCCGCTGATGGCACCAAAATTGCCATGGGCCTACGGGAGCATTTGGATACGGCGTTAGCGCAAAAACTCCCTGACCAACCGATCACCTTTTTGATGGTGGTCTACAACCTACCGAACCGCGATTGTCATGCGCTGGCCTCCAATGGCGAAATTCCCCATGGCGGCCTTGAGCGCTATAAAACCGACTACATCGATCCGATTGCAGATATTTTCAGCGATCCGCAGTATGCAGACATCCGGATTGTCGCTGTGATCGAACCGGATTCATTACCTAACCTGGTCACCAACCTGTCGACGCCTGCCTGTGCTAAGGCAAAATCCAGCGGCGAATATGTCGAAGGGATACAATATGCCTTGAATCAGCTGCATCCAATCTCCAACGTCTATACCTATGTTGATCTGGGTCATTCTGGGTGGCTAGGCTGGGACAGCGCGTTTGGTCCAACGGTGACCCTGATCACAGATACGATTAAGGGCACACAGGCTGGCCTAAATGCAGTGGATGGTTTTGTTTCAAATACCTCCGGCAGCACCCCAGTCGCTGAGCCATTGCTTCCAAACTATACCGGCGGCCAGCCGGTCCGGTCCGCTGATTTCTACGACTGGAACCCCTATGCGGATGAAGTCAGCTATATGAGCGCGATGTACGATGCGTTTGTGGCTAAAGGGCTGCCGACGACGATTGGGATGTTAGTGGATACTAGCCGTAACGGATGGGGTGGCCCGCAGCGTCCGACCGCTGCCAGCACCTCGACAGATGTGAATACCTTTGTCGAGGAGTCTCGTGTTGATAGACGACCCCATCGCGGTGGCTGGTGTAACCAAATCGGCATGGGTCTCGGTGCACGCCCGGTCACAGCACCCTATGAGCATTTTGACGCCTTTGTATGGGTGAAACCTCCGGGAGAATCGGATGGCGTGAGCGCAGCTGGCATTATCGATCCCAACGATCCGGCTAAAGGATTTGACGGCATGTGCGATCCGAACGCGGCCAATCGAGACAAACCGCAATACTCGACCAATGCCATGGCTGGAGCCCCCCATGCCGGCTGGTGGTTTGCGCAACAGTTTGAAATGCTGGTGGAAAATGCCTATCCCCCACTTCCATTGGGTCATCAGGAATCCGCAACTAAATAAGGTACCCTTTATGCCCCCTTTCCCCCTGAACCTTTTCCCTGACCGGGTACTTTATTTTTGTGCAATCCCCCTATAGTTGTCCCTTAGCCTTCACCTGTTCATACAGCGTTTCCATTGCTTCAATAAACGAATTATCTCGGTCCCAAAAAGCTGGAAAGTCTCCCTGTTTCTTGACTGGAATGCCCGACACTGGACTATCAGGTAATACCTCCATCGTTTGAGGCAATCGCTTAGCCCCTTGCCAAAACTCCCGCAGCTCGGTTTTAGCCGGAATTTTTACCAGTTCCGGCGGTGCATAGTAAGAGTCCACTGACCTAGGAGGCTGCTGCTCTAGCTGCAACTCTGCCGACAGCGCCTGTCCCAACGGTGACTTTGCTAGCTCCTTTAGCAGCTCCTCTCGCGATAGCCCCCGTAGCTCAAACAACAAAAACGGATCCTGGTCTAGCTCTGCGGCCACTAGATAATAGACTCCCGCAATATGCTTGCAAGGATTGCTGTAATCGGGGCAAGAACAGCTGGTCTTAAAGTCTTTTCGACTCCCCGGTAACAGATTCAGATTTAGCTGCTTAAATGTATCCTCAATATTGTCAGGAATCTCATTTAACAAGAGTCGAGAAATCAGACTGGCCTTTGATGCGATTAGCGCCACCGCTGCTGACCACTTGGCCTTACTCAGGGGCTGAAACTCAATGGTTGTAAAATAGAGCGGTTCACTATACACCCCAAAATAAGGATTGACAGAGCCCCTTACCTGGGCCGTAACTAACCCACCGTCAATATCAAAACTGAGGACTTTCTTGCCCCTAGCGTAGGATCGTCCTCGGCTCAGACGTCCAGAATCGGTCAGTTTCTCAATCGCTTCGATAAAATTTTGTCCCCACCAGGTGCGGCTAAATTGGCTCATGCTCCCTACTCCATAATTGCACTCTTATTCAATGAAATCAGCTTTCTAAACGCATTGTTATCCAGCTCCGTTAACCACGACTCATCCGCTCCGACAATCGACCCGGCCAGTTTTTTCTTATCTTCGATCATCTCGTCAATACGCTCCTCCAACGTACCAGTGGCGACAAACTTATGGACAAACACATTCTTTTTCTGCCCAATCCGGAAGGCGCGATCCGTGGCCTGGTCTTCCACTGATGGATTCCACCAGCGGTCAAAATGAAATACATGGTTGGCCTTAGTTAGGGTAATGCCAACGCCGCCTGCTTTGAGCGACAGCACAAACACCGATGGTTCGGTTTCTGGGTTTTGAAATTCTGCGATCATCGACTCGCGTTTTTTCCGCGAGGTGCCGCCATGGAGATAGTAGGTATTGCAGTGAAACGTTTGACGGATATATTTCTCTAGGGCGGCTCCTAGCTCAGTGAACTGGGTAAACACCAATAGGCTATCCCGCTCCTGCATAGCTTCTTCTACCATTTCGGTGAGGCGGGTAAGCTTGTGCGATCGCACCGCCGTAAACTCACTTTCATCTTGCAAAAACTGTCTCGGATGGTTACACACCTGCTTGAGCTTAGTCAGCGTGGCTAAAATCAATCCCTTGCGCTGAATGCCTTCTGCCTCCTCCAGCTGATTCTCCACATCCTTAACCACCGCCTCATAGAGCGATGCTTGCTCCTTAGTCAGGTTGCAAAATAGCTTTTGCTCCACCTTATCCGGCAGGTCTTTAATAATTGATTTATCTGTCTTTACCCGCCGTAAAATAAACGGTTCCACCAGCTTTTTTAGCGTGATCGACTGACGCGGATCGTTGCTTTTTTGAATGGGTACCTCAAAACTCTTGCGAAACTGGGCCTGGGTACCCAGATAGCCAGGATTCAAAAAGTTAAAAATAGACCACAGGTCCAGCAGACGGTTTTCAATCGGTGTACCGGTGAGGGCCAGTCGGTGGGGCGCGGAAAACTTGCAAATCGCTTTGGTGAGAGCCGCCTTTGGATTTTTGATATTTTGTGCCTCGTCCAGTACGATGCGATGCCATTCGATACTGTTAAACAGCTTGGCGTCTTTTCTCGCCAGGGCAAACGAGGTAATCAGAATATCGTGTTCCCGGCAGGCTTTTTTAAAGGTTTTGGCATCCTTAGCACGGTCACCGCCGTGGTGTACCGTCGCCTTGATGTGGGGGGCGAACTTATGGATTTCCCGCAGCCAGTTGCCGACAACGGAGGTGGGGGCGATCAATAGGGTGGGAGGCAGCTTGATCTCTTTTGCAGCTACCTTTTTGCGACTGCCTTTTTTGGGGGGCTCCGGCTCCCGTTCCTGCACCATGCGGGCAATCACCTGCACAGTCTTACCCAACCCCATGTCGTCAGCAAGACAGCCATTCAGACCTAGCTGTTCCATATACTGCAGCCAGGAGACACCTCGTTTTTGATACTCTCGCAGCTGACCTTCAAAACTGTCTGGGTCATCCACCGGCTGGAGCTGGCCCTTATCGCTGAGCTTATTAAGCATATCGGCCAGGGCATCTTTGCGATCGCACTCCACCTCCAGCTCATCATCCCCTGCCGCTGTCAGTTTCATAAACTCCAGTAGCGACAGTTCCGGGTTCTCCTCCTGGTGAGTCTTCCAGAATTCCAGCATCTGCTGCATTTTGTCCTGGTCTAGCTCCATCCACTGACCGCGAAACTGCACCAGGGGCGTCTTCGCATTCACCAGCTGATTCCATTCCTTTTCGGTGACTTTCTCACCACCGATGGCTAGCTCATACTGATACTCCACCAGCCGATCCAGCGAGAAATAGCTTTTAGATTTGTCGTCTTTCCCTGACAGCGACTTGCCCTTGGCTTTAAGACGTACCTTAGCCCGCTGTCGTCCCTTAGGTGTCCACCAGGCGGGCACAATCACCTTATAGCCGGCGTTTTCTAATACCCAGGCCGACTCTTTGAGAAAGGTAAAGGCTGCATCTAGCGTCAGGTCAATCCCCATGGGCTGGTCAGTTTCCAAGCCCTGCCAGAGGTCGGGATAAATGCGGACAGCATACCCTAGGTTTAGCAACAGGTTTTGCTCAAAGTCTTCTCCCAGCTGAGCTTTTACCTGTTTTTTCTGCTTGGGCCGCATTTGCCAATAGTCATCCAGAGTCACCTTTAGCGAGGGATCGTCCTTGGGAGCTACCTGAAACTGGAGCTGCCAGGGATCGCTGGGTTTAACCGGGTCCTGGAGATGAAAATACAGGTAAAAGGGCTGATCGGTCTGGGTGCGGACGATGCGATCGCGCCACGATTGCCACTGTTGGTACTGCTCTAGACCTTCAGACTGGGGCCATACTTCCAAATCTAAACAGTCAGTGAGAACTGAATCTGCAATCGTCTTCTCAAATGCTTTAGTTCGCTGAGTATGGGCAACAACTTCGGTCAGTAAACACTCAGAAAAATGACGCAGAAGAGACAACCGATCATAGAACCAGGGTTTTTCGTAAGGGTCGGCAAACCCCGCCGCACACATCAGCGGCATGTAGTCCACATACTGCTCCAGCATGGTTTCATACTCTTCACCGATGTAGTCCCACCCAGAATAGATTTCAAATTCATCGGTTGGCGTGCTGGCAGCTTTTTTTCGCTTGGCTGTGGATGTCACCCGAGGTTTCACAGGGGCGAGCGCTCTGTATTTTAGGGCAGGAATATAATGATCTTTGAAAATTACCCGTTTCAAAGCCTGGGTAAAATGAAACCAAAACAGCAGGTCTGCCCCTAGCTGAATCTCGCTCAGATTATGCAGTGTGAGAAAATGCAGCTCGTTAAGTAACGGGATAATAGAATTAGGCGCGGCCTTAATTCTGGTGGTGGCAGCTCCTGCAACGGGGTAACAGTCGATTTCCCAGTAATCAAATTCAAAGGTATCGGGTAGTTCTATCTCCAGGTAGCGCGATAGTTCTAGCGATGGCAAGGGCTGATTGTCAACCGTTGGTAGCAAAAAATAGCAAGGTTCAACCCGATCGGCTAACGGATATCGATCGGGTGAGCGCACATCAAACTCACTGGTGAGTAAGTCGGCCAGATCGTCAGCCGCCAGCTGTTGAGGATGGCGCTCTTCAATCAGTTCACTCTGATCTTTCTCAGTAGTTTCAACCCACAGATAAAATTGGCCCGATTGAATAAAGTCAGTCCCAGATTCAGGAATCCAGGTGCCGTGAAGGATGTGCATGGCAAGCCACGGAAAATAACGCAGTAGACAGCCCCTAGGTCAGACCCAAGTTAGCGCTCATACTAGCGTGTTTTTGCTTCACAGAAGCGTTACAGTTAATGACTTCTCACTATTTAGAGTTTTTGACTCATTATCCATAGGATGACCAACACGGTTTATTTTGATCTAGACGGCACGCTGCTGGACCCCAAAATCGGTATCACCACATCGATCCAATATGCGTTAGCACAGCTAGGGGTCAATGTGCCCACTCAAGAAGAACTCACCTGGTGTATTGGTCCACCCTTGTATCAGAGCTTTTGCACTCTAGTGGGTGCAGCATACACCGAGCAAGCGATTGTTCTCTATCGTGAGCGATTTACTGATGTGGGCTGGATGGAGAATAGTCTCTATGCAGGCATAACAGAAACTCTCTCCACGTTAGTCGATAGGGACTATTCTCTCCATGTAGCGACGAGCAAGCCTCATGTGTATGCAAAAAGGATTCTCAATTATTTTGAGATGAGACAATACTTTGATCAAGTATTTGGATCAGAGTTGGATGGCACCAGAGCTAACAAGACTGAGCTACTTCGCTTTGCTCTGACCAAAACACAGCCATCGGTAACAGTGACCATGGTAGGCGATAGAAAACACGACATTATCGGTGCCCTCGCCAATGGGATGGATGTGATTGGAGTAACCTATGGATATGGTTCATCTCAAGAAATCCAACAAGCCGGAGCAACAAAACTAGTCGACCGACCTCAGGATTTGTTATCCATACTGTCCAGTTAGTTGTTGAGATGGTCAACACTGGATACCCCTGTTTGGGTAAATCGTAGAGTAGTCCCCGCACCTGGACCGGTTGGACCATTTTCAAATACGGTGCACAAAACTGTTGATGGTAAATGCCTCCGGGCTTTAGTGTGCCATAGACAAAAACATCGATAGTTCCCATGATAGAGCCGACAAGTCCTTTATCCCTAGCGTAGCGTGGTCAAGACTCACAGCTGGGTTAAACGGTTTGCCTAATACGTGCTGACTTCAGCCGGCTGATTACATAGTTTATTTAGCTGCTGTGCAATTTGCTTAGCCTGGGGCTGATGTTCAATAGAATTCCAGTACCACAGGGCATCTAAATAGTATTCAATGGCCGCATCTGGATGATTGGTGATTTCGGCTATATGGGCGATTTCTCCGAGGACTGTGGCGATCCGGCCCTGGATGCGAGGCGTGGGGGGTGTTAATGATTGGTAAGCTTCTAATGCGGCCTTAAATGAAGCTAGGGCAAAGAGATAATAACGTTGGGCATTGTAGACCTTTCCCATCATACCCAGGACAACCGCAGCACAGTATTGCCCTTGCTGGTAGTCAATATCCACCAGGGTATCGCTCAGCTGGAGACCCCGTTCTAGCATATTAAGGGCGATTGGGTACTGCTTGCGACGGCTGTGGCGTAAGCTCAACCGGCAAAGTCGTAGAATCTCGAGCTTGAATCGGACATCCATAGGTGGATCTGCCGGATTAGAGTCTCGCCCAGCATTCAGCTCACTGAGCCGTTCCGTCAATTGAGAAGCCGTAGTTTGATCGTTATCTCGCTGAAAAGCTTCTATGGCGTTCAAGTAATCGAGACAAGCTTGATCCAAGTTACCGAACTGAATGTTGAGATAACCTAAGGTCTGGTGGTAGCGGCCGTCTGAATACATGGGTAGATATCCTATGGTGGAGTCACATCTATTACTCATGCTGAACTCCCAAAGGTTATGCAAGTTGAATATATTTCTTTAAACGACATCCAAGGCGAAGGTAAGTTCCCAAGTTGAATCGTTTTTAGATCGTTTTCAGCAACGTCCGTCATCCAAGAGCAACGCACACCTATGTTTAGGCCAGTTCGCCCGATATGCTAAGAGCACTGATTTGAGACTGTCCCTGCTATGGCCACTGCTAGAACCCCAATTACCCTAATGCTCACAGCTGAATTACTAGATAAGCTGCGGCCCTATCAGCGCGAACATGACATTACCTCCGTATCCGAGGCTATCTTGACGATTTTGCATGGGCACCTAGACATTCCCGACAAGCCCACACCACCTTTTTCCAATAGTCCTTCTATTTACGATGGCGTAGAAGATGGAGCCTGTGAAGTCCTAACCGAGTATCTAGACGCCTAGGGTGACTGACGAAGAATATCCACTAACAACTTGGATGCCATCAAAAAACACACCGTGGCCACCACCGGGCGAATCAACGCGGCTCCTTTAGCTAAAACGATTCTGGCCCCGATAGAGGCTCCAATCACCTGGCCAGCCAGCATGATCAAGCCGACGCGCCAATAGACCTCACCAAAGGCCAGAAAGTACAGCAGCGATGACACGTTACTGGTGCAGTTAAGTAACTTGGTTTGAGCCGTTGCCTTGGTGAGGTTGTAGCCCCGCAGGCTAACCAGCGATAGGGCCATAAACATACCTGCCCCCGGCCCAAAAAAGCCGTCATAGAAACCGAGTAGCGGGGCGATAAAAATGGCAAAGGGTCCGTGGGCCAGACGCTGCTTCTGGTCGGTAGTGCCTAGCTTAGGCGATAGGGCAAAGTAGGCGCCCATACTGATCAGTAAGAACGGGATAATTGCCTTGAGAACGGTGCTGTCTATTTGTAATACCAGCCAGACACCCAACACAGCCCCAACAAAAGTCATCAAGACCGTCAGTTTGATGTCGCGCAGACGCACAATTTGCTTTCGTAGAAAATAGAGGGAGGCCACCAAGGTGCCACCGCTACCCTGCAGTTTATTGGTGGCTAGAGCCGCTGCTGGCGGGATGCCTACCATCAGCATCGTGGGTAGGACAATTAGCCCGCCGCCACCCGCGATCGCATCGACACAGCTTGCCACTATGGCCACTCCAAACAGCAGTGCCACCGTATCGATGCCTAGATGCATAGTGCTCCCTGGAAATAGATCTGACTCCAGGCAACCTATCACAGTAGATGCCGTAGTCGGTTTAGGGGCTCAGCCATGGCTAAGATCGCTACAGACTTTTAACAAACTGACGTGGGGTGGCTCCTTTGACCTGCTTAAAAGCACGGGTAAAGTGGGACTGATCGCTAAAGCCAAAATGATAGGCCACTTGAGCAATGGGCTGCCCCTGTTTGAGTCGTCGGGCGGCCTGTTCAATCCGACGTTTGACCACGTATTTATGGGGGGTAACTCCCAGGGTCTGTTTGAACAGTCTAGAAAAATGAAACTTGCTCAAACCGGCCTGTAACGACAGATCAAATAGACCAATATCCTCGGTGAGATGGGCTTCGATATAGTCAAGTACAGTGCCTAAACGCTGACGTTCAGAGACAGGGAACCCGGCTAAATTGACCGGTTGCTCAAGGCTGTAGTGATTGACAAAGTGTGTGCCTAAGGCCGTCGACAGGCTGTCTACATAGAGCTGACCGTTGGGAGCACCCGTTTCGGCCTCAATTAATAGGGCCTGCATGAGCATTTGCAAATGTTTGTCCTTGGACTGGTGCTGCCGCCGGAAGGCTTGATGCTCTAGCAACGGTCGCTCTGGCATCAGCTCAGTCAGCTTTTGAGGGTCAAGGGTGAGGAGTAAAAACTGATTGTGACCATCAATGCGATGGGAAAACGGGACGCCCGCTGGATTGATCCACAGATCGCCGGTCTCATAGCGATGGGTTTTGAATGTGCTGCCATCCTTCCATTCCCAGTCCAACGCTGGCCCGGTATTCATGGCGAAATAATGCTGGGTGACGGTGACATCGTCGGGGGTAAATCCATCGTTCTCCCCCTTTTCAATGTGGATACCCTGCCATGGCAAGTCCTTGCTGGACACAATAATGCGTCCTGGGGTGACATCCGGTTTGGCTGTCAGGGTGTGACTGTCAACAAAGTCGATCTGGCTATGCACAGAGAGTTACCTGGAAGCTGAGCAATTTTCTACCAAAACTGAGCAAGGGGATTCAAGATTTATTTTAGCGGCTCGTTAATAGTGGTGGTTGTAAACGCATGGTTCACAAAGACGACCTATGGATTACTACACGTTAGGGAATACCGGCTTAAAAGTGAGCCGCTTGGCACTGGGAACGATGACCTTTGGGAATGACTGGGGCTGGGGAGCGGATGAGGCCAATGCTCGTCAGCTGTTTGATGCCTATGTGGACGCGGGGGGTAACTTTGTGGATACGGCGGATCTGTACACCAACGGCAACAGCGAACGGATGTTGGGGCGGTTTATCCGCGATCGCAAAATCCGCGATCGCATCGTCCTCACCACCAAATTTAGCTACAGTTCCGACCCTGGCAACCCCAACGCTGGCGGTAACGGGCGTAAAAATATTCTCCGCGCCGTTGAAGGCTCGTTGGAGCGTCTCGGCACCGACTACATTGATGTCTACATGCTGCACACCTGGGACCAGATCACCCCGGCAGCTGAAGTCATGCGCACCCTAGATGACCTGGTGCGCTCCGGCAAAGTCCGTCATATAGCGCTGTCGGATGCTCCCGCCTGGTACGTGGCCCAGGCCCAAACCCTGGCCCAGGAACGTCACTGGGAACCCATCAGCACCGTCCAGCTGGAATACTCCCTCGCCGAACGCCATATCGAGTTTGAATACACCGCCCTAGCAAAAAACTTGGGCACCAGTCTAATGGTATGGTCTCCCCTGGCCAGCGGCCTGCTTTCTGGCAAATATAAGCCGTCCGAGCAGGGTGGGGAAGGCACAGGCAGACTGGCGATGCTGGCCAACAGCGGTAACCCGGCTTTTGATAAGTTCACTGAGAAAAACTGGGCCATCGTTGCCGAGCTGGAGCAGGTAGCCAATGAGTTGGGTCGCTCCATGGCTCAGGTGGCACTGAACTGGGTTGTCAACCGCCCCGCTGTGGCCTCGGTGATTATCGGAGCGACGAAGCTGCACCAGCTGCAGGATAACTTGGGTGCTTTGGACTTTAAAATTCCTGCTGAACTACAGCAGCGGTTGGACGAAGTAAGCCATCCTGAAACCCGCTTTCCCTATACCTTCTTTGAACCCAGTCTCCAGGGCATGATCAACGGCGGAGCCACCGTCGGGGATAAGCCTGCCTCTTTTAATAAACCTATTTTGGTTGAGGGTGCGGGGGCTGGAGTCACAGAGGAGTAGCAAACACCTAACGGCTAAACAGCAGCCAGACACCCACCAGGGCCACAATAGCTCCGCAAACGGCGCGAACGGTGATGCGCTCGCCAATAACCAGGGCCATGGGTAAAACCATAATGGGACTGGTGGCCAACAACGACTGGGCAATCCCAGCGGGGGAATATTTGAGGGCGATTTGCTGGAGCCAAATGGCCAGGTAGGTACCAAAGAACGCTGCTATCGCAACGCCCCCCAGCAGCCGTCCCGATAGCACCGGACGGGGCTGTGATTTCAATCGCCACAGCAATAGTCCACCAATACACACCAATCCTGCCGATAGCCGCAGCAAACTACTCCACAAAGGATCCACCGCTGTATCCGCCAGAGCCGCCCGCGATAGCACACTACCAATAGACTGACCAAGGGCCGCCAGGATTCCGAACATGATCCCCCTGGTGATTCCTGTCTTTGATGTAGAGCTATGGATTTTAGGACTACGCTCACTCACTACCCAAATAATCCCGACTAAAGTTAGGCCCATGCCTAACCAGGCCAGCACTGAAAGCTGCTCCTGCAAAAACACCCAAGACATTAGGGCCGCCATGGGCGGAGCCAGCATTTCTAACAGCAGTGCCTGTCGAGCCCCCAACGCATTCACCGTGGCAAAGTAAGCCGTATCCCCCAGACCAATCCCCACCACCCCGCTAATGAGTAGCAGCAAAACCGAACCCATGGGTAACGACGCCAGCAGCTGTTGCCGCACCGCCAGGGTCAGCACAATAAACCCCACCGCCATTGAACCCTTAATTAAGTTCAGCACCAGCGGTGATAGCTGCTTTCCCAGTCGACCAAACATCAGCGTCGCAAACGCCCACAGTCCAGCTGCTCCCAGCGCTGAAATTTCTCCTTGAAACATTAGCTAAGCTCTAAATTATTAGTTGGAAGTTTGAGTTAATGGCATCCTAAAGAAGCGTACGTTATTTAACGATGCTAAGCTCCCCGGCCCTAAGCCAATACCTATGTCAGTTGCCTTAAACCTGGACCAAACGTCTAAGACTGAGAACTTAAACCTAAAAACTCACAACGCCCTATCCCCTGCGCTACAATCCCGCCTGGCAACGCCATTAAAAATTGGTGCCGTTGATGTACACAGCCGGGTCCTGCAGTCACCGCTGTCTGGGGTTACCGATCTAGTATTCCGTCGTCTAGTGCGCCGCTACGCTCCCCAGTCGATGATGTACACCGAAATGGTGAGTGCGGCTGAGCTTCACCACATGCGCAAACTACCCCGGGTGATGGAAGTGGACCCCGATGAGCGCCCCATCAGCATTCAGCTCTTTGATCGCCGCCCTGAATTCTTGGCAGAAGCCGCGAAAAAAGCCGTGGATCAGGGTGCGGATACCATTGATATCAACATGGGCTGCCCCGTCAATAAAATCACCAAGAACGGTGGCGGCTCATCGCTGCTGCGGGATCCCGATACAGCTGCCCGCATCGTTGAAACAGTCAGTGCGGCAGTATCTGTGCCGGTCACCGCCAAAACCCGCATCGGCTGGTCCGAGGATGACATCAATGCCGTAGACTTTGCCCGTCGTCTGGAAGCGGCTGGGGCTCAGATGCTGACGCTCCATGGCCGCACCCGCTCCCAGGGTTACAACGGCATGGCCGACTGGAGCTGGATCGCCAAGGTCAAACAGGCCCTGACCATTCCCGTCATTGCCAACGGCGATATTTTTTCAGTGGATACTGCGATCGCATGTTTAGAACAAACCCAGGCCGATGGCGTCATGTGCTCCCGTGGCACCCTGGGGTATCCCTTTTTAGTCGGGGAAATTGACCACTTTCTTAAAACCGGGGATCGGCGCACGCCTCCGACGGTGGTGGAGCGTCTACGCTGCGCCCAGGAACACCTAATTATGCTAGCGGAATATAAGGGCAAAAGCGGCATCCGCCAGGCACGAAAGCACATGTCCTGGTACGCCAAGGGTTTTGACGGCGCGGCTGAACTGCGCGAAAAGCTCTGTCGCATTGAATCCGTAGACGCAGGCTGCGGATTACTCGAAGACGCGATTACGGTAATCTCCCCAGAACTTTGCCGCCATCTCCCCCAAAAGACCGCTATAGTATAGGCATTTTCCATAAGCGTTTCCGGGCCAATATAAGCATGTCTTACGCCACCTACAGTTCCAGAGCAGATATGGGCGAGCTTCGTCGTTTACGTAGTCTGCTGCCCCCAGAACTGCAAAGCTGGGTTACGGTAGAACCCGCCATGGATGTAGGCCCGCCGCTGATTACCTCTGAAGAACTGGGTAAAGATCAGGTTGAAGTTCAGATCGATCTGCCCAAGTGGGAGCAATTGGCCATTGACCAGCGCAATCTGCTGTTTTGGCATGAGGTTGCTCGGGTTCAAAATGACACGATCCCACGGGACGGCTGGGAAATGGCAGCTTTAGCCATCGGACTGGGCGGTGCTGTCGGGGAACTGTGGGTGCAGGATGGATTATTGCTGATGCTGGCCTTGGGGCTGTGTGGTATTTCTGGCTGGCGTTTATACAAACGGAATAACGCGGAAAAAACCCTTAAAGAAGCCATGGATGCGGATGAAAAAGCCATTGCCCTGGCAACACGCTTTGGTTATTCGCTACCCAATGCTTACAAAAGTCTGGGCAGTGCTCTCAAAACGTTAATTGAGCAAACACCCAAGAAAAAGCAGCGGGATCGCTATGTTAAACGGTTAGAGGCCCTCAAGCGCAGTGCCAACCGAGCTAAGGATCGCATTCGTTCAGAGCGGGATCCATCACGGGCCTATTAAGGCGATTTTTCCAACCACATCCACGTTGACGTAGAAGCTATATCTCTTCAGGCCCCCCAAATTGAAAATTTGGGGGGGCTTTGAACATAAGGTGTCGAAGCGGCCAGCGGCCAAGCGGCAAGTTCCACTTTTTTGTGAAGAGTTCGCAAATTTTTGCTAAAGCTCTTACCCGAATATCATAAAGATCATCTTGGACTGTCTATCCAAACCCTCCCTGGCTCTACCATAAAGTCGACTATCAATTTAAGTTTGACCATGCCCATAGGTAAGCCTAAAAGCATGGTTTCTGGTTGAGAAAGTTTCCTGAAGAATAAGTAGTCATTGCTAGGCACTATTGAGCGCTGGCAGCTACACAGTTAAATCGCTTATCTAACGTAACAACTTTATTTGCTTTACGAAGTGTTTTGTTGACTTTATAAAGTGTCTTTAAAGGAGTTTGGTAAATGCAATGATGCACCTGATTTGATTTCCCTTAATCGGCCAACATTTTAAAGTCTAACTGGGAAATTATAGGCTGTTGTATTTGTGCTAGAGACCTGAGTAAATCCATGGTGTGAGCCATGGCTAGTTTAGAGAGCGAGTAACATTAATGGTGCAAATAATGTTTTAAGAGTGTCATTTGTGGTGCCTGGGCATAATGATTAGATTGTCTGAGTGCTGTTTTGGGAACTCTGTAATTACTTGTTTGTATCTTCGTAAAAACGCCATAGAATCTGGCACATTTACGAAAGACATTCTGGGCATACTGTAGGACTGTATTATTGAAGCGCAGAAATAGTTCTATAGCTTCAAAATCTGGTCCTCTTAATTTAGCCTTGCTGGCGCTTGTTGCTTATTTATTGACCGCGATATCAGTAGTCAGAGCGATTTTCATGCGTATACTTATTTATTCGTACAACTATCACCCCGAACCCATCGGCATTGCCCCTCTAATGACTGAGTTGGCAGAGGGGTTAGTCACCAAGGATCATGAAGTCAGGGTGGTGACGGCCATGCCAAACTACCCCCAGCGTAAGATTTATCCTGATTATCGTGGTCAACTCTACTGTGAAGAAGAGCACAATGGTGTCAAGATTCAGCGTTGCTATGTGGCGATTCACCCGAACCCTGGTGTCATTACTCGTATTCTGTTAGACGGTAGCTTTGCCCTGTTGAGTTTTTTCCATGCGCTGAAGGGATGGCGACCGGACGTTATTTTGTTTACTAGTCCGTCTTTGCCCGCTTGTGTACCGGTGGCGCTGCTAAAGCTGATTTATGGTTGTCCGACAGTGCTCAGCTTGCAAGATATTCTGCCAGAAGCAGCTGTGCGCACCGGACTGATCAGCAACCGGACAGCTATTCGTATCTTTGAGGTATTGGAAAAGTTTGCCTACGCGAGTGCCACTCGCATCGGTGTAATTACTGATAGTTTTTCAAAAAATCTGGTGAGTAAAGAGGTGCCCGTTGGCAAGATTAAACGTATTTCTAACTGGGTGGATACGAAATTTATTCGTCCTTTGCCGAAATATGACAATCAGTTTCGACAGAAACATGGACTGCAGGACAAATTTATTGTTCTCTATTCAGGAAATATCGCTCGGACTCAAGGGGTGAGGGCAATCATCTATGCGGCCGCTACCCTGGAACATATTCCTGATATCGAGTTTGTGATTGTGGGTGAAGAACGCCAGCTATATGATCTCGAAGATCTGCGCAAGGAGCTAGATGTGAACAATGTTAGCCTGCTGCCGTTTGAAGCGCGTAAGGATTTGCCAACCATGCTGGCAGCGGCGGATATATCGCTGATTATGCAAAAGGCCAGTGTTGTTGGCTTTAATATGCCATCCAAAACAATGGTACTGATGGCGAGTGGTCGTCCGATTGTGGCCTCTGTGCCGGAGGGCGGGGCCGCCGCCCAAGCCGTCCACGATAGCGGCGGTGGTTTGGTGGTGGAACCGGAAAAACCAAAGGCGCTGGCTCAGGCTATTCAAGCTCTTTACAATGATCCTACGCAGACCGAACAGTTGGGTAAACGAGGACGTGCCTATGCGATCGCAAACTATGCTTTTGAGCAATCTTTGGATGGCTATGAATCATTGCTGGCTAGCCTGGTCGATAAAACCAACGCTGCTCCAGCCTCTATGACTTCAGCGCTTCAACCTAAAAATATATCCATTAAGCCTTAGCCATAGCTGGCTGTTTTTGAACAACAGGAACAACCTGGGGAAGCAGGATCTTAAAGGTTGATCCTTTGCCCGCCTCACTTTCAGCTGAGATTGTGCCGCCTAACATATGCACAAATTCACGGGTAATCGTCAATCCTAAACCGGTTCCCCCATAGCGTCGTGTAGACGACACATCTGCTTGGGTAAATGCCTCAAAGATTTTTTTAAGCTGATTTGGTTCCATACCAATACCGGTATCAGTCACCGTAAACTCTAGATAGTTTACGGTCTGATATTGAATAGTTTTAATGATCAAGGTGAGCTGACCTTCCTTAGTAAACTTATTGGCATTACTCAGCAGGTTAAGCAGGCATTGCCGCAGCTTATCTAAGTCACTCTCGATTGCATTGACAGTACTGAGGTTTTCCAAGACAACAGTATTGAATCGAGCGGCTGCAACCGGGTGAATCGTTTCTAGTACATCCTGAACTAAATCAGCAATATTTACCGGCTCTAAGTGAAGTTCCATCCGACCTGCCTCAATCTTGGACAGATCGAGAATGCTATTAATCAGATTTAACAAATGCTTGCTGGAGCCCTGGATTTTACACAGGTCGGGGATCATGCTCATATCACCGTCCATTTCAGCTTCTTCTTGGAGAATTTCGCTATAGCCAATGATGCTATTGAGGGGGGTGCGGAGTTCGTGACTCATGTTGGCTAAAAACGCACTTTTTGTGCGCGTAGCCGATTCAGCAGCCTCTTTGGCTTCTTCTAATTCTGCTGTCCGCTCTTTTACCCGAGATTCCAATTCCTGATTATTGGTTTCTAAGGCCGCAAATGATTCCTTTAGCTGTAGGGCCATACGATTAAACGATTGAGCCAGAAAGCCAATTTCATCCTGGCTAACAACTGGAATAGCCTGGTCTAACTGACCATTTTCCAGCTGAATAGCCGCATCTGTAATGGCTACAATCGGTTGAGTGATACGACGAGATAACAGATAAATACCGGTCAATAAAAGCCCTGTTGCCACAAACCCAATCAGTAAAATATTTCTGGCCAGGGCTCGAGCAGGAGCAAAGGCCTCTTGCTGATTGATTTCAGCCAGTAGCGCCAGACTCTGACTCTCTAGCCAACTATAGACGCCAATAACAGGTTCACCCACATAGTTTTGATAGAGACCAGCACCACTTTGTCCAGCGGTAGCGGCATCAATCCCAAAACTACTAATTGTTGCCGCTGACTGATTATCGTCATCTGACGAAATCAAGGTATTACGCCGCTCTAACTGACCCACAAGATAAGTAGTGCCTGTCTCTCCTAGACCTGTACGCTCACGAATTAGCAAGTCTACATCTTTTAGATCTAGGGTTACGGAAAGAACGCCAACGCGACTTTTGTTGCCATCTAAAATAGGTGTGGCAAATGTGATCACAGTTGCTCCCGTTACAGGTGACACATAGAGGGTTGGGACAATCTTATCTGTAGCATTTGCAAAGTAAGTCGTCGTCGCTCCCAACGGCTGATAAGTCTTTTCTAATGCTTTATTCGTCGAGAAGAGGACAATTCCTCCCTCTGTTAAAATCGAGATTTCTGCCAAATTTGGTTTAGCAGAAATAATATCTTGCAAATATAGAGATAACTTGTCGTAGGCATCCTGCTTAGATTCATCATCAGCAAGCGCTGTTGTCTGGGTTTTAACCTCCGGCAGACGTGCTAAGAGCAAAATGTCGCTCCGCTGCGTCTTAAACCACTGATCAATTTCTTCCTCTTTGAGGGTGGCGGCTACGCTTAAACGATCAAACAGTGATTGTTTAATGGTTTCTCTAGCTGAGAAATAGGTGCTTAGCGAAATTGTCAGTACAGTGACCGCTGACAATAATGATAAGGGTGTAATTAGCCTAACTAACAGGCTCTTCTGTCGCATTTTCACGCTCGGTTAGGGTATTTAGTAGAAGGTTGACTGATGAAAATGGCATCTTGATCATTAGCCCATACATCAGTTTTAATTTTTGAGTGGACTATTGCCAGTCGTCAAAGATTTTCTGAATAGTTGCGATCGCTTCGTCTGCGGCTGAAGCACTATCTAACTCACCCAGGGCTATTTTATTCATGATCTGCCCCCAAACATTTTGATCGGCTACTTCTCCATAGGCGGGGTTTAAGGCTTGGTAGGCTGGTCGTGTATTTTGCAGCTGTTCTACGGCTACAGAAATATGAGAATCTCGCTTATCTTGCCAAAACGGATCGTCAAATAGGTCAGGCATGACAGGTAAATATCTTCCCTGAGCACCTTTAGTATAGGCCGATAGATTTTTCGGCTGTGCCAGGAACGCCAGAAAATCTTTAGCAAGCTCCTGTTGGGTTGACTGGGCTAAAATAACTGCCTGTTTAATTTCAATCACATAGCGCATAGGACTGCCATCAGGTTTAGTCGGCCATTCAACTGTGGCCAGCTTTTCATAATAGGTTTCATTGTCGCTCCGCTGAGAGCCGGGTGCCGACAGGGTATGGTTGACAGTCATCAAGCTTTTTCGACTCAAGAGAGAGACATTATTACCTGTATTATCCCAATCAACAGCGTCAGGAGGAACAGTTCCATCCTTAAAGAAGCGGGCGTAGTCTTCAATGGCACCGACGAATGCGTCACGATTGGCAGCTGTGATGGCAAAGTTACCAGCTTCGTCTAATACTGAAACATTATGAGCCTCTAGAAATTGCTCAAAGTTATTGTATGTGTCCAGGCTGAGGGACATGGGCATACCAACACCGTATATATCGCTGCCCTGGTTAGCTTGGAGAACGGGATGGACATTTTGCCAAAAATCCCAAAAGGACTGCCAGTCCTTAGGAATTGTAGTACGTCGTTCCCCCACAGCGTTGATGAGTAAATCTTCCCAATAGTGAATGTGAATAGCAGACTGCATGAGCGGCACTGCATAATAGCTGCGAGCACCAGCTGCTTTATTTTGATAGTTCACCCCATCTAGTACATCACTTGTATAATACTGCTGAATAGGTTGAATAACGCTGGATACCTCAGCCAGCTCTCCCTCCCAAGCAAGTCTAGGTATTGTCGTTAAATCCGCCGCGCCAGAGTAGAAAACATCAGGAATTTCTTCTCCTAGGGTTAGGGCACGATCCAGTGCTGTCAAGATGTCTTTTTGTGGAATGACACTCAGTTCAACCTCAGCTTCTATCTTATCTTGAGCCTTCCACTGCTCAATGATACGTTTGAGTGCATCGATTTCTTCTGGATAAAATCCTTCTTGCCACCATATTTGTAGTGGCTTGTCCGATGAAATTCTGGAAATATTTTGAGTGGGCGGCTGTGCTGTAGTACAGCTAGCCATCAACCCACCTAAGCCATACAGAGATAGTTGTGCAAACTTGCGTCTTTTCATAAAAATAATAGCTCCAATCTGAACAACCATGGCCTTACAGGTGTGGTTGTTCAACTAAGTACTGAAAATGCATATTCAGAAATGGAGGGGAAAAGCCTTAGAATCTCTAAGCTACTTACTGATGAAAGTTGCTGAGTTCTAATTTATAGTAGATCTAGTAAGTAAACTGCTGCTTGAATGATCGCTATCGATATACAAACACCCTTCATCCTGATTGAATCTATTTGCACCCGAATGATATTGGTTAAAGCTCTAAAGCTATGAAAAAAATGTCTTGAGCTACCTGCTCTAATCTACTGGTATAAACAGAAATTTTAAAGCGAACTATTAATCTATCTTACTAAAATCTTATAATAAAGTCGTGGGAAGACTTCCAATAAATAATAAATGGTAACCATGCCCTGATCTATCTGTTTTCAAAAAGCATCGGTGCTTTTAAGTGATATTTATTCAAACAAGTGCTTTTAAGTGTTCATATTTTTATGGCGTTAGAGATTTAATCCTAACAGTAGGATTTAAGTCGTACTCACTAGTATCAACCACAGTATTATAGAAAGCTAAGTATTTTCCAGCAATAGGAGTAGTATAGTAGACAACGTCTCTATAGATTAGACATATATCTGGATTAGGTATATAGTCTGCCGAATATTTATCGTAAGTCTAATAAAACCAAGTGGAAAGCACGACTTGCTTTTCCTTAGCTTAATAGTGCTGTTTTCTATTTAATACATTCAAATTTGTAAAACTAGTGATTTTCACCTAACTGTTCAAGCCTGCTTGCTGGGTTCAGGAAAGATA
>NZ_JADEXP010000085.1 GCF_015207065.1 Leptolyngbya cf. ectocarpi LEGE 11479
CGATAGAGTCATCGACTAGTAGAATTCGTTTGCCTTTTAGCACATCCCGCAGAGGGTTGAGCTTGATACGAATGCCTGCTTCTCGCATGAGTTGAGTCGGTTGAATAAACGTTCGTCCCACATAGCGGTTCTTAATCAGTCCTTCGGCGTAGGGAATGCCTGACGTTTCTGCAAATCCGATAGCAGCTGGAATACCTGAGTCGGGCACTGGCATAATTAGGTCCACATCTGCCGGTGATTCCTGGGCAAGGATATTACCTAGACGCTTGCGATAGCTGTACAAACTCTCGCCGTGATAAACGCTATCAGGTCGGGCAAAATAGACCATTTCAAAAATGCACAGTAGGCGTTGTGGCTCAGCCCACTGCACTGACTTAACACCGGCCTCACTAATCCAGATCAGTTCACCGGGCTGAACGTCACGAATGTAGTGGGCATTGACGATATCTAACCCACAGGTTTCAGAGGCAACGGCATATTGACCTGGGCCATCATGAGGGTCGTCGCCACCAAAATAGCCTAGAACCAGAGGGCGAATACCATTGGGATCTCGAATTGCCAAAATGCCTTCAGGCGTAGCAATTGACAGGCTAAAGGCTCCCTCGCAGCGCTTGCAGGCGTCGATCGCGGCGTCGATCCAGTCCTTGCCATCATTTACGGCATCTGCCATCAGCAACGCAATCACCTCGGTGTCAGTTGTCGTGAGCAGGGTATGGTTGCGATTGATCAACTCTTCCCGTAGCTGGGCCGCATTTACGACATTGCCGTTATGAGCCAATGCCATCTCGCCAAGCCGGGTGGGTAATACAGCAGGCTGAGCATTAGCAACTCGGCTAGAACCGGTGGTGGAATAGCGAGTATGGCCAATGGCCCACTGTCCAGTCAGGTCCTGTAGGGTCTCTTCGCTAAAGATTTGGGAAACTAGCCCCATGTCTTTGTGTACTTTGAGATGGCCATGGTCAAATGTGGCAATGCCAGCAGACTCTTGCCCACGGTGCTGTAATGCGTAGAGGCCAAAGTAAGTTAGTGTAGCGACGTCGTCTTTTGGGGAAAAGACAGCGAACACACCACAGGCTTCTTCTGGCTTGTCAGGACGGGCGGCAGAAGAGTGGTGGGAGGAGGTATCGGAAGGAAGAGGCATCGTGGGTCCACTAGGCGTGAATAACGGCGTAAAAAGATTACTAATGTCTATGGTGTGAAGACGCTAGCGGGTAGGCGGGTAGGAGACTGTAGACAAAATGGACTTAATATTTTCTTAATCAGTTCGATCCTAGCATCCTAAGCAGGTTGCCGATCCATTGCGCCTGTAGATTAATCGGAGTTGTTTAAGCGACCAGGGCTCTTTCTATAGCGTAACGCCAGCGGTCGCCCATGGTGGTAATGTCTAACTGGATTAGAGAGATATCATCTGCCGTTTGGATGCTGAACTGGTTGTCAGCAGGCGTGACTCTGCCGATAGCAGCCCACTGGGCATGGAGTTGCTCGTTGAGATAGCTTTCCCAGGCTGTTTGATGGGCCGGTTCTACGGTGACAATGATGCGGGCACCCCCTTCTCCAAAAAGTAGGGCATCGTAGCGATGCTCAGTGGCTGGCAGGGTGATCATGGCTCCGAGATTGCCGCCGATGGCGGATTCGGCTAGTGCGATCGCAACTCCCCCCTCAGCACAGTCATGGGCCGCTGTAATCCAACCCTGACGAATCCCATAGCGACAGGCAGCCTGCACCTTTAGCTCCAAGGCAACATTAACCTTGGGAGGCTGTCCGGCCACCTGATTGTGAATCACCTTGAGATATTCTGAGGCCCCCAAGGTCACGGTTCCATCATGATCGGCCTCTAAAGGCGTGCCCAACAAATAAATTTGGTCACCAGGATTTTGCCAGCTTTGACCACAAATTTTGTCTAAATCGTCGATGACACCCACCATGCCCACCACGGGTGTTGGATAAATGGGCTGAGGGTTACCGTTACTGTCAACTGTTTCGTTGTAGAGCGACACATTTCCCCCCGTTACCGGAGTATCAAATTCACGACAGCCATCTGCCAGTCCGCGACAGGCCTCTGCTAGCTGCCAATAGCCCACAGGCTTTTCTGGACTACCAAAATTTAGATTATCGGTCACTGCAATGGGTTCTGCCCCAACACAGCTGAGGTTGCGGGCTGCCTCAGCCACGGCCGCCAGCCCCCCCTCGTAGGGATTGAGATACACATAGCGAGGATTGCAGTCAGTGGTGGCAGCCACTCCAGAGTTATTGCTGGTGCCGTCATCCCCTTCTAGGGGTCTCAATCGTAAAATCGCAGCATCTGCCCCCCCAGGCAGCACCACTGTATTATTTTGCACCTGATGGTCATACTGGTGATAAACCCACTGTTTGGAGGCAATGGTCGGTGTACCTAGCAGTGTCAGCATTACATCATTCCAGGCTTGGCCATTGATGCCCGTAACAGAACAGTTAGGTAGACTGCTCTCCTGCCAGCTCCAGGCAGTCTGGGCATAGGCAGGCGGCTCTGTTAACACCTCCCGTTTATACAGGGGGGTGTTGTCCGCTAAGGCAGATGCCGGCACTTCGGCAGCGACATCACCGTTAAATAAAATGCGTACGATGGGCTCTTGAATCACTTCACCTGCGACTACCGCATGCAGACCCCAGCGTTCAAAGATTTCGATCAGCTCCTGCTCACGTCCCTTGGCGCCCACAAACAGCATGCGTTCTTGGGACTCGGACAATAGATATTCATAGGGCACCATGCCTGTTTCCCTGACGGGAATTTTATCCAGATCTAGCTCAATCCCCACACCGCCGTTAACCGCCATCTCAGATGTGGAGCAGGTAATACCTGCTGCTCCCATATCCTGAGCAGCGACCACCGCTCCCGTTTTAAACGCTTCTAGACAGGCTTCCACCAACGATTTTTCGAGAAAGGGATCTCCCACCTGCACCGCTGGTCGATCGGCCTCTGACTCGTCTGTCAGCTCAGCACTGGCAAAGCTAGCTCCACCCATCCCATCCCGGCCCGTGGTGGAGCCCACGTAGAGCACCGGATTACCAATGCCCGACGCTCCAGATTTGACAATCTCTTCGGTTTCCATGAGGCCAATGGCCATGGCATTGACCAAAGGATTGCCCGCGTAAGCCGTATCAAAGTAGATTTCCCCGCCAACAGTTGGTACGCCAAAGCAGTTGCCGTAGTGGGAGATCCCTGAAACTACCCCAGCAAAAATACGCCGCGTGTTGGGGTCATTCAGCGTACCAAACCGGAGTGCATTCAAAGCGGCAATCGGCCTTGCCCCCATGGTAAAAATGTCGCGCAAGATGCCGCCCACACCACTGGCAGCCCCTTGGAAAGGTTCTACCGCCGATGGATGGTTGTGGGACTCAATCTTAAAGACTAGACGCTGGCCATGCCCCACATCGACCACACCTGCATTCTCCCCAGGTCCGACCAAAATTCGAGGTCCCTCGGTGGGAAACTGCTGGAGTAACGGTCGAGAATTCTTATAGCAGCAGTGTTCTGACCACATCACACCAAACATACCCAGCTCAGCCCGATTGGGGTGACGTCCCAAACGCTGCACAATTTCATCGTATTCGCCTGGTTTTAACCCTTCAGAAGCAATTTCCTCTGCGGAAAACGGAATCGGAGTGGGGGCAGTCGTAGACATTAATAGGGAGGGGCTAACAGGGGTGGACAGGAGTTGATTTTAAACCCTATTCCTCATTCCCTACTCCCTATTCCCCGTGATCTCAAAAAAAAACCGACAGAACTCCCGCGAGTTCTATCGGCTGGTTGTGTGTTCCCTGTAGATGACTCGGCTAGAGTTGAGTCATCCTTAGTATGCTGAATTTGGCGTGGGGTGAGAGCGATCTAAGTCATCGTTTACCTGTGATTATGATCACATTTGATCACATTTTTCTTGATTTCGATCACAGATACCTGTCAACACTGGTATCTACAAAGGCAAAACCCCTATCCCATCGCTCCCAGCGTATTTTTCCAAGTCAGCTCTTTACAGAGCACGTCTAGTGCCCGCTGATCGGCATCAGTAAACAACCCTGAGTGACTCAACTCGGTGAGTACTTGCTGGGTGAGCTGAGTCGCAAATGCACCGCCACAGCTAAGCAGATGGCCATAGTACTTAAACTGAGGCTGATTCTCAGCATTTAGATGGAACTGATGCCGCTGTTTAGTATTCATGCAGTACACTGGCGTATTCACAGGCACTACGGTGCGGGGAATCCCTTGCTGGCCGTAGGTCTGTTTGCCCTGACGAGCCAAGCTGCCCACCAGCACCACATTGAGCAGAGTTTTGGTTTCTTGAATCAAGTCAGGGGTAAATAATGGATCGGGGGCACTTGTGAGCTGAGGACCGCTGTTTAAAAATGCTGGATTAAACAGCTGTGAGTTATAAATAATGCCCACAGCCCAGTGCTGTTGCTCTGTTTCTAGGGTGACAAACTGCCCGAACCCATAATCACTGGTAGTGGGGGGATCGATTACGTCCCTTTCCGTACTGAGCTGCACCACATAGTCACAGTGGGAGTTTGACTTCACCACAGCACCCAATTTGCGGCCTCGATCCCTTGGCTGGACAGACACAATAAAACTTACGTAGACAGCGCTCTCAGCATACCTAAAATAAAACGGAGAGTACATTTGATCGCACTCTCCGCTTCACATATTTTCAATTAAGTTCAGTCTGAATGGGCCATCCAATCAGACTGATGGGGCATGGCTAGCTAGCCATTGCTTGAATGATGTAGTCAAAGTAGGGAGCCGCTTCAGCCGCTTGGGCTTCAGTCAGCAATGCCAAAGAGGCCGCCTTAAGACACTCAATGGCCGCAACCATACCAGGGACAGGCACATCGAGCGCATTGTACATTTCGCGTACACCAACCAGGCCGATACTTTCGATAGGTGCTTTATCCCCGGCGATAATACCGTAGGTAATCAAGCGCAGATACCAGCCATAGTCCCGTAAACACAGCGCCCTTTCCTTTTGACCAGCAGCATTGCCGCCCGATGCAATAAAGTCAGGACGCCGCTGCCACAGTGCTTTGCTGGCTTGATCGACGATCTTTTTCTCATTTTCGGCTAGCGCCTGAGCAATTTTCAGGCGTTGAGGGCCTGTTTGCAAAAAGTCTTTAATACCCTTGAGCTCGCCGCTGGTAGGGTAGCGCAGCTCATCATCTGCATTGAGAATTACTTGGCTAACAACAGACATAGCTTAGTGAATGCGGTGACTCGTAATGATTACAGTGTAACGACTCTAGGGCACACAAGAAAATAATTACTTTGCCCTGTCCAAAGGATTTTTATCCCTTAGATAATAACTGGTCGTGTCCCCTAGACTGAGAGCTATGTTAAGAGAGTTTACAAAACCTTAGATTTACTCGGCTAATCCAGAGATTTCAGTTGAATATTGTGGACTTTGGCTGCTGCCATAGAATTAAAAGCTCGCTAGTAGGAAAAGCCCGCTCAAACGTGTGACTTGAATACTGAAGCGGATACCCCCCATCGCGAACAGCACCATGACTTCATTAGCAAACACACCCCGTTGGCAACAGGGGCAGGTGATCGAGCTGACCATTGATGACCTGAGCAACAGCGGTGATGGTGTGGGTCGTTGGCAGGAACGGGTGGTCTTTGTGGCCAATACGGTGCCTGGAGATAGGCTCCAGGTGAGACTGACCCGGATAAAACCGACCTACGGCCATGGCAAACGACTGCACCTGATTGAGCCATCTCCTGAGCGTATCCGCCCTGCTTGCATCGTCGCCGATAAATGTGGCGGTTGTCAGTGGCAGGCGGTGGCCTACCCACGGCAGTTACAAGCCAAAACTCAGCAGGTGCAATCGGCCTTAGAGCGGATCGGGGGCTTTCAGTCTGTTCCGATGCAGTCCATTATGGGAGCCCCCCAGCCGTTGGGCTATCGCAACAAGGCCACCTATCCTCTGGCACGGGGGACCGGGGGAGCTATCAAGGCGGGATACTATCGTCAGGGCACCCATCAAATTGTGAATCTCAATCAGTGTCCTATTCAGTCTGATGCCCTTGATCCTTTGCTAGTGGATGCGAAGGCTGCGATTAAGGCCCGCAACTGGAGCCTATACAACGAGAAAAAACACCAAGGGCGACTCCGATACTTGGCGTTGCGGGTGGGGTACCACACCCAGCAGACATTATTGACCCTGGTGACTACAGGCTATCTCCCGGAGATTAAACAGCAGGCTGAGCAGTGGCTGGCTGAGCATCCTCATCTGGTGGGGGTCTGTCTCAATATCAATCCCAAGCAGACTAATCGAGTCTTTGGGGATGAGACTCGCTGTATGGCAGGCCAGCCCTATTTAGAGGAATTATTTTTGGGCCTGCGGTTGCGGATTCAACCCGCTACATTTTTTCAAGTCAATACAGCTCAGGCAGAAGCGCTGGTGCAGGTTGTTTTGGATCAGCTCAATCTGCAGGGGAATGAAACGGTTATTGATGCCTACTGCGGAATTGGTACCCTGGCGTTACCGCTGGCTCAGCGGGTAGCCCGCTGCATCGGTATTGAGGTCCAAACGGAAGCCGTGGCCCAGGCTCGTCAAAATGCGGCGCTCAATGGTTTGCAGAATACTGAGTTTTTTGCGGGGGCGGTGGAGGCGCTGCTGCTGGAGATTAGTGCTCAGCAGTCGAGTCCCATTGATGTCGTGGTCCTAGATCCGCCCCGTAAGGGGTGCGATCGCACCGTTCTAGAAACCCTAATCAAGATCGCCCCGGCGCGCATTGTCTACATGAGCTGCAATCCAGCCACTCTCGCCCGAGACCTAAAAATCTTGTGCGGCCACGGGTATATCCTCAAAATGGTTCAACCTGCCGACTTCTTTCCCCAAACGGCCCATGTGGAATGTGTCGCTTTTTTGGAGCAGGCTGTTTTTTGATAGCCTGTCGCTGGAGATGTCTGCTAGAGATGTCTGCTGGAGATGATAGAGGACCCATAGGCACCAATGAAATTTAGCGACATCGTGGAGCAGCTAGGAATTGCTGAGGCATCCAGCCTAGGGTCTCAGCCAGAACTCAATCCCGACATTGTCGGTGTCAGTGCGGTACAAGATTCCTTGCCTGACACCATCAGCTATATCGAAGGCACAAAATTTGCCCCCTACATCGAGCAAACGGCCAGTGTGGCCTTAATTTTACCGGTGGATGAGTCGCTGCAACGCCAGGCCACAGCCCGAGGGATAGCCTGGGTCAGTACCCGGGAGCCGCGATTGGGATTTGCCCGTGCGATCGCACTGTTCTACCAGCCGTTTCAACCCGAGGCTGGCATCCATCCCAGCGCTATCATTGCCCCCAGCGCCACCATTGGCAAAAACGTCGCCATTGGCCCCTATGCCGTCATCCATGCCGGTGCCACCATTGGTGATCACGTTTGCATCCACCCCCAGGTGGTGGTCTACCCCGAGGCACAAGTGGGAGCCTACACCACGCTCCACGCCAGCTGTGTCATCCATGAGCGGGCGCAAGTGGGAGAGCACTGCGTTATCCATGCTGGTGCCGTGATTGGCTCCGAGGGCTTTGGCTTTGTCCCCACCGCCCAAGGCTGGGAAAAAATGCACCAGTCCGGCATCGTCGTTCTAGAAGATCATGTGGAGGTAGGCTGCAATACAGCAATCGATCGTCCTGCGGTCGGAGAAACCCGCATTGGTCGCAACAGCAAGCTAGATAACTTGGTGCATGTGGCCCATAACTGTCAGCTAGCTGATAACTGTGTCCTCGCTGCCCAAGTGGGCTTAGCGGGCGGTGTGGAACTAGAACCCTTGGTCGTTCTGGGGGGCCAAGTGGGTGTTGCCAACAATGCCAAAATTGGCCAGGGAGCCCAGGCCGGTTCTAAAGCGGGTTTACACAGCAATGTGCCCGCTGGCAGCGTCATGATGGGCTCCCCTGCTAGCCCATATCGCACTTATCTCAAATCATCGGCTATCTATAATCGGCTGCCGGAGATGCATCGCACGCTCAAACAGCTACAAAAACAGGTGGCTGAGTTGACGAAGCAGCTGGCCAGTGGGCCAGACACAGAGCAGCTAGCTAGTGAGCCAGACATGGATGCCTAATGGGTGACAGTGGCCGTCAAAATTTTGCTTATTTTTGCTTAATATTGGATTAACAAAAAGACATAATCACTACTGCAGCCGTTCTCTGTGGAGGCGTAGGGTAGAACTCAGCTGTTAGTAGAATTGATCAGATTGCCTGATTTCATTTGCCCTACCGCGCTCAGGAGATGCTTAAATTAGTGTAAAGATTTAATTTGCGATCGCTGTTGATTCCCCATTGGGCTTGCCCTAACGGTAGTTCAACGCCTTGGCCTCAGTAACGTCTTCAGACCCTTGACTTCTCGAAGCTTCACGTTTGAAAGGCTCAGGCCAGCCCAGCAATTCTCCATACGATGCTCAATTGTCCATAAGAAGGTTGCCCTATGTCTCTCGGTTATCTTGCTCTGGTTCTCCATGCCCACCTTCCCTTCGTTCGGCACCCAGAGAGTGATTTTGTTTTAGAAGAAGAGTGGCTGTTTGAGGCGATCACAGAAACCTATATTCCCCTGCTGACCATGTTCAATGGTCTTAAGCGGGATGGCATCGATTTCAAAATGACCATGAGTATGACACCGCCCCTGGTGTCGATGCTCAAAGACCCGCTGCTCCAAGAGCGCTACGACGAACATCTGACCAATCTTGAGGAGCTGACCGAACGAGAAATCGAACGGAATGAGCACAACGGTCACGTCAAGTACTTAGCAGAGTATTACGCCAATGAGTTTAACCACACTCGCCAGGTGTGGGAGGACAACAAAGGAGACCTGATCTCTGCCTTTAAGCAGTATGTCGATAGCAACAATCTAGACATCATCACCTGCGGGGCGACCCACGGTTATCTGCCGCTGATGAAAATGTACCCTGAGGCCGTGTGGGCTCAGCTCAAAGTAGCGGTAGAAAGCCATGAAGAAAACTTTGGCCGTCCTCCCACAGGCATCTGGCTGCCAGAATGTGCCTACTACGAAGGCCTAGAACGCATGGTGGCCGATGTGGGGTTGCGGTATTTCTTGACCGACGGCCACGGTATCCTCTATGCGCGTCCGCGGCCTCGCTTTGGCGCCTATGCCCCCATCTATACCGAAAGCGGTGTCGCCGCGTTTGGCCGTGACCACGAGTCATCCCAGCAGGTGTGGTCTTCCAAGGTCGGTTACCCAGGCGCTTCGGAATATCGCGAGTTTTATCGTGACCTGGGCTGGGATGCAGACTATGACTACATCAAGCCCTACATTATGCCCAACGGTCAACGCAAGAACGTGGGTATCAAATATCACAAGATTACGGGCAAAAATTTAGGGCTGTCTGATAAAGACTGGTACGACCCCTACTGGGCTAAAGAAAAAGCCGCCGAGCACGCAGGCAATTTCATGCACAACCGGGGACAGCAGATTGCTGGTTTGCATGGCATGATGCAGCGCAAACCCATTGTGATTTCACCCTACGACGCTGAACTGTTTGGCCACTGGTGGTACGAAGGTCCCTGGTTTATCGATTATCTTTTCCGCAAGACTTGGTATGACCAAGACGCCTATGAAATGACCCACCTGGCGGATTATCTCAAAAGCAATCCCACCCAGCAGGTCTGCCGCCCGTCCCAGTCGAGCTGGGGCTACAAAGGTTTCCATGAGTACTGGCTAAATGAGACCAATGCGTGGATTTATCCTCACCTGCATAAAGCTGCAGAACGTATGATCGAGCTGGCCCGACGTGAACCCGCTGATGAACTAGAGTGGCGCGCCCTCAATCAGGCCGCACGGGAACTGTTGCTGGCACAATCTTCTGACTGGGCCTTTATTATGCGTACCGGCACCATGGTGCCCTATGCCGTGAGGCGTACTCGCTCTCACCTACTGCGGTTTGACAAACTGCGGGAGGATATCATGGCAGGCAAAATTGACTCAGGCTGGCTGGAAAAAGTAGAGGAAATTGATAATATCTTCCCCAGTGTTAATTACCGTGTGTACCGCCCTTTGTAGGAACTGGCAATGGCTGTAACTGCATAAGAAAAAAGCGTCGCTGTCAGCGACGCTTTTTTGTGTTTTTGGTTTGAGACTTCATCGGTAGGCTAGATAGAATGAAGCGGTGTTGCTGAGCCTCGGGATGATTGCATCCGAAAATATTGGCCAGTAGCGTATTTCGAAGATGGGTCTGTTCCTTCAATCAGCAACAGCAATTAAGCAGCTTGGGCCGGTTCGAAATTGTGCGCATAGTCTTTGAGCAGATCGTTCATCTGCCCTAAGAAGCTATCGCTAGAACGCTTAATGCCTTCGCGCTCAGGGAAGAAGTCAGGACGATTCAAGCTATTTGCGATCGCATCCTTCACTTGATCAGCAATCAGCTCAGCCAGTTCTTCATGGGCTTTATTGCGCTGGTAGGCCGCACCTTCTTCAGTTGTGGCATAGAGGGGCGGCAGTCGATTGAGGGCATAGGCGGCAATATCACCCAAATCCAGACTGCAGTCATTACTCGCCTCAATTTCAGCAACACGAGCAATGGCTTCGGTTAGCACCAGCTCCTCCATCACATTAATAAACTGCTTGCGTGGCACTGCAACCACCTCGCCAGTTAGGAGTGAGCCCATGAGTCGATCAAGGGCCATATACTCCTCAATAGAAAGCTCAGATGCTGTGTCGCAGATACGACCTACCTCTGCTTCCATCGCAGGGGTTAGATACCCATCCTGCAATGCTTGTTCAACGATTTTTTCAATACTGCTCATCCTGTCAAATGGCTCCGTTGCATATCTCTATAAACAGTCTTGGTCGTTGCCGATTGTTGAGATAAAAGCGCTAACTAGCGTCCTTGAAAATTAGTGAATACGGTTGATAAATACCTTGCTCGCTAATTTTCAAGATGGCTTTTATGACGTAACTCTATTGCTTTAGAAAAGGAGATTTCCGGCAGCTATAGGGTGTAAAAACAATGGGATTTACAAATATCCTGATGTGCTCAGGAAAATTGTAATATCAGCAACTATCAACCCTTTTGGAACCCCGAAAAAAACACCTTCAAGGGTTGTGTTAGCGTTAGTATTCCCGGAGGTGACTTAGCAAACACATTGACTGCATAAAACTACGATAGAGCCCACTAAAAAATAACTAAAAGTTGTGAAACCTTCATTTGATAAGAATTTTTTCAAAAAATAAGTCTGAAATTACGTGGTTTTACAGATGGGTTAAAAGAAATGCCTGAAAAATTGTATACCCGTATGTTTGGAGCAGTATAACCAGATAAAACAAAAAAGATATGCTAGTTCTAATACAACAATTTAAGTTAATTTCAAGTTGAAGAAAATCGGTTTTTGATATTGAAATCAATCAATTATGCTTAATTGATTTTGCTTGGTTGGTTGAATTTAAACCTAAAACCGCAGTCTCATCATTAGAGAGACTGCGGCTGATATCCCTTGGTCACTGGTGGTTTTTTTAATTGGCCTTGATATAGGCCACAGCACTACGCATAGTTAGGACCGTGGCCCCGTCAACGCTGAGGCAAATTGCGTGGGCATCCTGCCACACAACGGTGCCACTAAACACGTCACCAGTCAGTAGTTTGAGTTCAACGGTATTTTGGTCACGGATCAGGGTTTGTACTTGGCGAATGCTAGGTAAACCTGTATCAAATTCGCTAGCCATGGCAGTTGTGGATAAACTTGGATGAAACAGTAATAACGTACCCGGTCTATACTACTTCCGGTACACTGCCCACGCATTCTCCCACACCTTATGGGGCTTTCTTTTAGTAAGTATCACGGACTCGGTAACGATTTTATTCTGGTGGATAATCGGCATCAGTCATCGCCAGTGCTGACGCCTGAGCAGGCCATCTGGCTGTGCGATCGCAACACAGGCATCGGAGCTGACGGGGTTATTTTTGCCTTGCCAGGGGAACAGGGGGCCGACTATGCCATGCGTATTTTTAACTCCGATGGCTCAGAACCGGAGATGTGTGGCAACGGCATTCGCTGCTTAGCCAAATACTTAGAGAGGCTGGAAGTAGAGGCCGGTAAGTCCCTAAAGTCTAGCTATACAATTCACACCCTGGCAGGTCCCATCGTCTCCACCCTACAAGCCGATGGCCAAATCACGGTGGATATGGGAGAGCCCCATCTGCTGGCTAGGGAAATTCCCACCACCTTAGCTGCCGCCGAGGTCAACGTCATCGATCTTCCTCTGAGCGTGGCGGACACCTCCTTACAAGTTACCTGTGTCAGTATGGGTAACCCCCACTGCATCACATTCGTAGACGATACTGAGGCAGTGCCTTTATCTACCATTGGACCTTTAGTGGAAAACCATCCAGTCTTTCCCAAACGCACTAATGCCGAATTTATTCAGGTGGTACGTCCCGATTATCTCAAGATGCTGGTGTGGGAGCGGGGGGCGGGACCAACGCTAGCCTGTGGCACGGGAGCCTGTGCGGCCCTAGTGGCAGCGATTTTAAATGGAAAGTGTGACGATACCCCAGGCCGTAAAGCCACGGTTGAGTTACCCGGTGGTCCTCTCCAAATTGAATGGTCTGCTGAGGATAACCATGTTTATATGACCGGTCCAGCTGTCCTTGTGTTTACAGGCGATACTGGTCTGGAATTGCTGTGATGCCCGCAGCTCTTTGCCTACAACTGCCCCGACTGCTGTGATGCTTCTACTGTGACTGCTCCTGCTCCTGCTAACGTGACTAAGACTGCCCCGTCCACCATTGTCCTAACCAACGATGATGGCATTGATGCTCCAGGCATTGATGCTCTACACCAGGCCGTTGTGAGCTTATCTGGCCGCGACGCCACCGTCGGCATAGTCGCTCCTGATCAACATCTCTCGGGCTGCAGCCATCAGATTAATCGCGGTGGCGCGATCCCAGTTGCTCAACAGGCTGCCCAACGATACGCCATTGGCGGTACTCCAGCTGACTGTACTCGAGTCGCCAACCACCTTTACCCTCAGCTGGACTGGTTGCTAGCGGGCATTAATAGCGGCGGTAACCTGGGTGCTGACACCTACGTCTCAGGGACCGTAGCCGCTGTGCGAGAAGCCACACTGCTCAGAATCCCCGCCATTGCGATTTCCCATTACAAAGCCAGACATAGGTCTATTAATTGGCAGACTGCCGCTCAGCAAACAGCCCGCGTGCTGGGGGTCTTAATGGATAAAAGCCTTGAGCCGGGACAGTTTTGGAACGTTAACTTACCGAGTTTGGATGAGTCTGCCCCGGACCCCGAGATTGTTTTTTGTTCTGTTTGCACCCAGCCCTTACCCACCGCATCCAGCCTTGAATCAGGTCGATTTCGCTATACTGGCATCTACCAAGACCGCCCGCGCGACCCTGGAGCTGATGTCGATGTATGTTTTGCTGGCAGCATCAGCGTCAGCAAGGTGTCTCTCTGGTAGGTGTATGCGGAAAAAACCGTGGAGGCCTTAGGAGGTCTTAGCCATTTCCTGTAGAATGGCTGGTCAGCGATAGACGTCTTAACGGGTTTGTTAACTCCCCATGCAGCAACTTAGCACTGGCCTAACGCTTTTCTTTAGTCTCTTGGTGGAGGCTATCCCTTTCTTGCTAATTGGTGTGGGATTTTCAAGCCTGCTATTGTTTTTTGTCAACGAGCGCACGCTGATTCAGTTTTTACCCAAAAGTCCTTTGTTAGGTGCGGTGGCTGGCAGCCTCATGGGAATATTTTTTCCCGTATGTGAATGCGGTAACGTGCCCGTCGCCCGACGACTGATTACCCAAGGAGCTCCCAGTTCAGTCGCAGTAGGGTTCTTACTCGCCGCTCCTACCATTAACCCCGTTGTATTTTGGGCCACTTGGGTGGCATTTCGCGATCAGCCCGAGATTGTTTTTTTGCGGGTGGGGTTTACCTTACTGATTGCCGTCACCATTGCCTGGGTCTTTAGCCGTCAGCCAGATATGCGCCCCATCTTGCAACCAGAGGTGGTGAGGCAGATGCCTAAGCCGCGAGCCAAGCCGGTTAACCCGCTACTGCGCTCAGGAACGTTTTTGATGCAACCGGGTGGCACTCTGCAGATGGACGATCCGGCAACAGCTCTATTAACCAGTACCCCCAACCAGCCAGTTGCTGTAAAACTGCAGCTAGTGGTTGATAACATGATCCAAGAATTGAAGGAGCTTGGGGCTGTCTTAGTACTCGGTAGCGCCATTGCCGCCTTTGTCCAGGTCGCCATACCACGGGATTGGATTTTGGCCCTGGGGCAAAACTTTATCACCTCAATTCTGGCTATGATGCTGCTGGCGGCAGTTGTTTCAATTTGTTCTACGGTTGACTCGTTCTTTGCCCTATCCTTTGCCTCTACCTTTACCACAGGCTCTCAGCTAGCCTTCCTCGTTTTTGGGCCGATGATTGACCTCAAAAACATTGGTTTATTGATGACCCTGTTTAAGCCGAGGGCAATTTTATATATCTTTGTTTTGGCGGCACAGCTCTGCTTTATTTTGACGCTATTTATGAATCTCTATGTCAGCTAAACGGGCTAAAAAATTAGGTGGAGCTAATCGCCGTGGCAATTCTGCCGCTAAGCCTTGGTTGCGAAAAAATTGGTTAGATATCTTGGTCCTAGGAGCCTGGAGCTTAACCTTATTTAGATATTGGATAACCGGTAAATTATATTTACTCCTGCATCCGAACTACATGTGGTTAGCCAATAGTGCCGCGATTGTGCTGTTGGCTATGGCTATTTTTAGAGTGGTTCAGATGCGGCAGCCCAAAAAACGGCAGGTGCAGGCACCGCCGAGCCACACCACGCTGCTTCCACCCCAGCTCAGTAGTTTTATTTTATTGGGGGTGGCGGTACTGGGGCTGATCTACACGCCTCAAGTCTTTGCCAGTGATACCGCTATTCAGCGGGGGGTGTCAGAGAGTTTGACCATGACGCGATCGCAACCCCAGCGCTTTGTCCGCCAGACAGCCTCTGAAGATCGCACTGTGATTGACTGGATTCGCACCCTTAATGTCTATCCAGAACCGGATGCTTACACCGGTCAATCGGTCAAAGTATCAGGATTTGTAATTCATCCTGACGCCTGGCCTGAAGAGTATTTAATGCTGTCACGGTTTGTCTTAACCTGCTGTGCCGCCGATGCTTATCCGGTGGGGTTACCCGTACAGCTTGCCGTGTCACGTCAGGCCTATGCTCCCGATAGCTGGCTAGAGGTAGAGGGAAAAATGGTGACAGCAACCATTGATGGCCAACGTCAGCTGACCATCGAACCCACCCAGATTGAAACCATTCCTGAGCCTCCCAATCCTTATGAATATTAGCTATTTATCTGTTTGCCTTGCTCCTTGTCGTTAGCTCGCCGTTACCCCTAACCTATCTCACCCATGGCTAAATCCCGTCGTCAGCCCCTTGATCGCCTGGCACAGTCACTGATGGTGCTGCTAGCCGTGATTATTGGTGGCATGGTGTTGCTGGGAGGCCCTGCCGCTTCAAAGGTGAGAGATTTTACCTGGCAGAATCGGTATGTTGGAGCAGACGATACGGCTTTCTTGCTCACCTTTAGTCGCCCCATGGACCAGGACAGTGTGGAGCAAAATCTTACCATTGAGCCATTGTTGCCTGGTCGCTTCAGCTGGGCCGGAAGGCGGATGGCCTACACCCTTGATTTTCCGGCACCCTATGGCAATGACTTTACGGTTACCCTGCCTCAGGCTAGAGATCGCTTTAGTCAGGCTGCTACTAATTTCGTTCCCTTTACAGCTAACTTTAAGTCCCGTGAGCGAGCGTTTGCCTACATCGGTGTTACCGGTGAAGAACAAGGCCGTTTGATGCTCTATAACCTGAGTAGCCAGTCACAACAGGCCTTGACTCCAGAAGATTGGACGGTACTAGACTATAAGCCCTATACCCAGGGCGATCGCATTTTATTTGCGGCAGTAGAGCGAGGGCAAAACACGCTGCAAGACCAGCAGCTATATACGGTCACCACTGGCTTAGGTACCGATGAAAACAACGCCAGCGGCCAGATTGAAACTGTACTGGACAGTAGTGAGTACCAAAATCTGAAATTTGATCTTTCCCCTGATGGCGAAACTATTGTTGTGCAGCGAGTCGGTCGCAATAATCCGGGGGATTTTGGGCCGTGGGTCATTAACCAAAATCAACCCCCTCGACGGTTGGAAACTGAACCGGGCGGAGATTTTATCATTGCCCCCGATAGCCAATCCCTGCTGCTACAGCAAGGGGAGGGAACGGCTATTATTGCATTGAGCGATGCTGAAGATGAGCAGAGCGGAGATACCCTGGATTTTTTACCTCAGTATGGCCTAGTCATGGATGTGGCCAGCAACGGCTCTGCCGCTGCCATGGTGAGCTTTAATCAGGATGACCCGGAAAAACGCTTCACCCAGACCCTATTTTGGGTATCAAACCAGGGTGATGAAAACCCCTTACTCGACGTTACAGGGGCAATTTTAGATGCTCAGTTTGACCCTACCAACGAACTATTGTTCTGTTTAACGAGTCAGCTTCTAGATGCTGATACCTATCAAGTGCAGCCCTCTATTTCAGTCGTGGATCTGAAAACTGGTGATGTAGAAGAGCTGCAAAAACTACCGCCCCAGCCATCAGTCCACATGAGCCTAGCCCCTGATGGCTTGGCTCTGCTATTTGACGAGACCGCACCCGATGTCGATACCTCAGCAAGTTTGAAAGATAGTGGTGCGATCGCAACAGTCAAGATGTGGCTACTACCGCTATACCAGACGTCCGATGCGCGATTAAATAAGCAGCCACAGCCAATTGAGCCCCAGGAATTTCCGTTTGCTGGTCTCAATCCTATCTGGATCCCTTAATAGTAGTCCAGGGGGCCAGTGGTCCGTAAACATCTACCTTTCTTCATCGCTCAGCAGCGGCCTCGGCTCCCCGCTCTAAATACATGCTGAGGAAAATGTTAGCGGCTGATGGCTCCAGTGTTTCTAGAGCAATAATGATCTCTGGCACAGAGTCGGCCAGTGGATCACTGACCTCATTCACCCATTGATTGACTGTTGAGCGAGCAACACCCATCGTTACGGCCAAACGATTTTGACTAATTCCGTACTGAGTCAGTACATGCTTTAGTGCTTTTCCTGCCCTTCCCATAGCGGTTATAAATCTCACAAAGATTACAACATCAACGGTAGGTCCATATTGTATTGACCTACCTACGTTTCTTCTTCCGAGCCCCCTGAACGGTATCAGTATAAAACGGCTCAAGAATGTGTCTTTTGTCCCAAAAAGCTACGCGCTTACCCTGATTTTTAAGATTTCTACAAGGATCCAGCTGGAAAGTAAAAGTATACCTGAATCTTCTGCGAAGTGGTAAACCCCTTGTATCCAGAATGGCAAAAATACTGAGTTCAAACGTACTATTCTGATGTCAGGACTGAACGCTTAACCCTTTAAACTGCCTGGTTTTGGAGGCATAAATGCATCTACACGATGAAATTATTTTTTCTAAGGGTTCCCAAAGGATGACCTTACTGATACATCGGCCATCGTGATGCTGCGTATCATTTGTTTACAGTGTTTACGGTAGGAGCTAGCAAAAATCCGGCTCAACCTTAGGAAACTGATCCATCAGAAGGCGACTCTGCAGGCCGTTGACTCAGGGGACCGATAAGAGGCTCATCGTGGGGAGAAATAGCATCTGCACCACCACCATCATCGTCGTTGTCGTTTAATTGACGGGTATCAGCTTCGACAGAAATCGCTGGAGCTATCCCTGAGTCCAGGGTAGGTGCAGGGGTTAGACTGTCTAGATGCTCTTCAATGGGACTAAATTCCTTGTGGGGAGAGGACTTTTCCCCCCAGTCTTCCAGCACGTCATACTCTGGCAAGGGCTGTTCGCTGGGTCGTAAAATCTGGTCATTTCGCTCGGGTGCCGACAGTTCGGGTGTGGCTGGCTGGGGCGTTACTTGTGGGCTATTGCCATTAGGAGCCGCCTCCGTCGTATCCACAAACGGGAGCTGTTCTGTAGAGGAGTCTGGTAAGGTTTTGGGATCAATATCTGACAGCGGCGGAGCGACCTTAGGAACAGATGGCGTCGGCGATAGCTCGTTTTTCTCATTAGAGTCAAAAGAGTCAAAGGAATCAATATCTAATTCATCAGATTGGATATTAAAACTATCTAAGGGACTATTCACAGCAGGATTTTCAGTCTCTATGGCCTCAGACCCTGTGGTATCAAAACTATCGGGTTCAAAAGTCGATGGATAGAAAGTATCCGGTGCTCCTGGTGTTAAATCAAGGATCGCTTCTCGATCAAAATCGGACTCAACTGTCTCTGGTGAAATGGTCTCTGGTGAAACGGTTTCTGGTGAAAACATCTCTGGAGCAAACGTATCTGTTCCTGGGACGCTCTCGTTCCAATAGCTAGGATGATCTGACGGTGTTGTCGGCTCCAATTCACCCAGAGTTTTAAGGGGAGCAGTCGGCTTTTCTGGCTGCAACAAGGTATCCCTTTGGGAAGAAGCTTCTAAGATAGCTGGAAACTGTAGTGGTGATGGCAGAGCCTCTGAGGCTTGACGTATTTGTTTGAGAATAGACTTGGCGGTTTCGCCTGCTGCTGCCTGGGGCCGTGACCCTCTCACACTCACGGGAAGAAACTCAACCTTCATTTGTTTGTCTCGCAAAGACACTCGGAGAGTAGCGGTATCGTGGTCTTCTAAAGGCGCATCTTGAAAAATGAAGTCTCCTAAAGAGTACACAATCGGACGAGACTTGTATAACTCAGCACCCTGTAGCTGCTGGGGATGATAACCAACAACTAAGTCGGCACCCGCATCGATCGCCGTTCGAGACAGATTGACTTGTTGATCATTGGGCTCAATGCCGAGCTCGCCATACCACCGATAATTGACAACAACCCAATCTACAGCCTCCCGCAGAGCGGCAATATCCTCAATAATGCCGTCTCTCTCTTGGCTATTTAGACCTGCTTTGCCGCTGGCTGCTACTGTCTCACCATCGGGGGAATAGCTCAAATAGGCAATCCGCTGTCCTTTGACTTCCAAGACTTCTGGACGTCGAGCTTCGCGATAATCTCGACCTGCGCCCACTCGGTAGATGCCGGCACTGTCCAAGGTGTCTAAGGTTTCTATGAGACCTTGACGACCAAATTCCATGGTACGGTCACTGGCCAACCCGACAATATCGATACCCCCCTGACGTAGGGCGTTGACGGCATCTGGGCGAGTTCGTTCCAGATAGTTTTCCTGCAAAGACGTGTCGGCGCTGGCTAGGGAATTTCCCAAGCCCACCATGGCCACATCGGCATCTTGAAACACATCTAAATCGCCCAATACCTGATCAATCGCATCAGGTGTTTGCAGG
>NZ_JADEXP010000086.1 GCF_015207065.1 Leptolyngbya cf. ectocarpi LEGE 11479
GATAAATACTGCTCCCAAGCATCCGGAAAAATGTAGCTGGCCCCCTCCTGGTAAAACCAGCGAATCTCCTTGGGCCGCAGCATAAAAATGCCCCGCAAGATTAATCCCGTACACTGGTGTGGATAGCGCTGGGCATAGGCTAGGGCCAGGGTACTTCCCCAACTGCCGCCAAATACGGTCCATTGCTCAATGGCAAGATGGGACCGCAGGCGCTCAATGTCGTCCACCAGGTCCCAGGTAGTATTGTCAGTCAGCTCAGCAGGGGGCGTACTTTGACCACAGCCTCGCTGATCAAACAAAACAATCCGCCACCGCTCCGGATCAAAAAACTGTCGGTAGAAAGGAACAATGCCACCGCCAGGACCGCCGTGTAAAAACACCACAGGTTTACCCTGGGGATTCCCCACTTCTTCAAAATGCAGCGTGTGGATTGGAGAGACCGACAGCTGACCTTGACGATAAGGGATAATCGGGGGATAGGGTTGACGCATAGAACGCTGGCGACAATTTGCTTCGCCATTGTCGCACCCAAACTACCCACAGATACTAAACGATAGAGTGAAAACTTTGGACTGTGGAGTAAAGGCACAGGCTTTCGTTTAAGCCCTCAGCCCCGGCCACTTACTTTTTTTGGCTCGTTGCCAGCACAGCTGTTGCTGTGGGAACCGAGCTTCGCACCACATACCAGCGTCCAGTTTCCGGATCGCGGTACGTCTGAAACGGTTGCTGTTTCAACGGCTTCGTGCAAGTTTTGGGCATCGATTTAGCGATTTTCACAACTCTTGTATAAATTAATTCACCTATTGTGGCTTGATTTCCCCAAATATTTGAGTGATCAATCCTTAAGTGCCTGGTGATTTTTGTCACAAAGCGGTGGATCAACCAGGTGATTTCTTGGCCTTTTGACTCAGTGCTGTTTAGACCTACAGCAACACCCGAAAATTTACTGCCCAGAGGTCTCCATACTTTAAGCTGTAGATTAAAGTATGGAGACCTTAAATTAAATCAGCCTTAAATTTCTAAAAAGCTTACGGAAGCTTTTAATCCGCACATTAGCTTCATTCTCTGTTTACAAAAATAACCTGAAACAGGGGCAGCGCCTTGCAATGAGCCGGAACCTATGGTTGGAGTTCTGTTTTTAAGGTAACAGCGAAAAAAATAGGGGGCTTACTATATAAGACAGTTTTGGCTATAGGACAGTTTTGACTCAATCCACCATGTCGGCAGCAGTATGGCCCGGTCGTTCTCACCCGTTGGGAGCAACCTGGGACGGTCAGGGGACAAATTTTGCAGTTTTTTCAGAAAATGCAACAGCTATGGAGCTGTGCCTTTTTGATGCGCAGGGTAACGAACGACGGCTAGCGCTGCCGGAGATGACTAACCACGTTTGGCACGGATATTTGCCAGGCATTGGACCCGGTCAGCACTATGGGTATCGTGCCTATGGGCCTTATAAACCAACCCAGGGTCAGCGCTTTAACGCTGATAAGGTGCTGCTAGACCCCTACTCTCTGGCCATTAGTGGTGACATGAAATTTAGTCCCGCCATCTTTGGCTATCCGATGGACCGGTTTGCCGATAGCGATCGCGACTTAGTGCGCTCAGATCTTGATGATCGTCACTGTGTACCCAAGGGCATCGTGGTCGATGGCAGTTTTGACTGGGATGATGACCGCCATCCCGAAACACCCTGGCATGAAACGATCATCTATGAAATGCATGTCAAAGGGTTTACCCGTAAGCATCCCAATATTCCCACCGATATCCAGGGCACCTATGCCGGACTGGGCCATCCAGCCGCCATTGAACATCTCAAATCCCTGGGCGTAACGGCGGTCGAGCTGCTACCGGTACACCATTACAATGCCTATCCCAGTCATTTGATCGGTGTGGGACTCCATAACTACTGGGGCTACGACTCGATCAACTACTTTGCTCCCTTTGCAGGCTACAGTGCTGCGGGTGATACCGGCAGCCAGGTGAAGGAGTTTAAGGCCATGGTCAAGGCCCTGCACCAGGAAGGAATTGAGGTTATTTTGGATGTGGTTTACAACCACACAGGTGAGGGGAATCACTTTGGCCCCACCCTATCCCTCCGGGGCATCGATAATGAAGCCTACTATCGTTTGGTGGAGCGCACCCCCCGCTACTACATGGACTTTACCGGCTGTGGCAATTCCCTCAATGTGTGCCATCCCCAGGTGCTAAAGCTGATTATGGACAGCCTGCGCTACTGGGTAGAGGAAATGCATGTGGACGGGTTCCGGTTTGATCTGGCTTCGGCCCTAGCCCGCGAGCTATACGAGGTGAACAGCCTGGCCGCATTTTTTAATATTATTCACCAAGATCCGGTGCTGTCCACGACTAAACTGATTGCAGAGCCTTGGGACCTGGGTGAGGGGGGCTACCAGGTGGGTAACTTCCCGTTACTGTGGTCCGAGTGGAATGGTAAGTATCGCGATACTATGCGAGACTTCTGGCGCGATCAGCACTGTCGCTTGGGAGAGTTCGCCTTTCGATTTACAGGCAGTTCTGACCTGTATCAGGCCAATGGTAAGCTGCCCCATGCCAGTGTAAACTTTATTACCGCCCACGATGGCTTTACCCTACGGGATCTGGTGAGCTACAACGAAAAGCATAACGAGGCGAATGGTGAAGGCAACCGGGATGGAGAGAGCTATAACCGGTCTTGGAACTGTGGCGTAGAGGGAGAAACCAAGAATGAGGCAATTTTAGCGTTGCGATCGCAGCAACAGCGCAACTTTCTTGCCACCCTATTTCTCTCCCAGGGTGTTCCCATGATCCTCGGTGGAGATGAAATGAGCCGCACCCAGCACGGCAACAACAACACCTACTGCCAGGACAACGAGCTATCCTGGTTTGATTGGAACCTCCGTCATCAAAATAAAGAACTGCTCACCTTCACCCAGCGACTCATCGAGTTTCGTAAACAACATCCGATTTTCTGTCGGCGTCAGTGGTTTTTGGGGCGCGAGATCCATGGCTCCGGTGTGATTGATATCGGCTGGTTTAACCCCGACGGCACTATTATTAGCGATGCCGACTGGCACAATGGCAGTTCCAAGGCGATCAGCATCTTTCTCAACGGAGAAGAAATACTCAACACCGATAAACAAGGTCAGCGCATGATTGACGATAGTTTTCTCGTCTTTTTCAACGCCTATCCCAAACCCCAAGAGTTTGCTATTCCGCCCTCAGTGGAGCGCAAGGAATGGCGGGTGATCCTAGACACCAAATACCCCAGCGGATTTGTTGATGATGGCTCTATCTATGCCCATGGCCAAAAGGTCCCCGTTGCTGCTCGCTCCCTGGTTTTATTAGCCTGTCCCCACTGCTTTGATACCACTAGCGCCGACGGAGCTGCGGCCTGCCCATTACCCAAACGTGGATAGCGATGGCTAACAGTTATGATCGCATCTACGCCGTTGTGCGCCAAATTCCCGCAGGCACAGTCGCCACCTACGGTCAGGTTGCTGAGCTAGCCGGACTCATGGGCAAACCTCGGGTGGTAGGCTATGCGCTTTACAAAGTAGCACCAGAGGACGAAATCCCCTGGCAGCGGGTGATCAATGCCAAAGGAGAAATCTCCACATCCGCATTTCGCGATGGCTCAGACGATCTGCAAAGGATACTCCTAGAAGATGAAGGCATTGAGTTTGAGGGCAACAAGATTAATCTTAGTAAATATCGCTGGCAGCCCTCCCCAGAAATGATTGGGGCTATCGACTTTGGTAATGATGACACAGCTGACTCGTCCGGTTGATGACCATACCTATTGGGAAGATAGTTCGTGTTTTGTATCCAGAACATTGTCGATTTCTTCGGTCACATTGAAGGTCTGTTCGGAGGAGAGTATCATGGTTTTAGCTAAATCATCCACAGCCTGGGTCATTTGCAACTGGTTAATGTTTACAAAAGACAGCCCCTGCAGCAGCTGTTCCAATTGTTGTTCCCCTTTAAATACTTCTTCCAAGTGATACTGAGCATCTTTTACGTGTTCAGTACCTTTACCAATCTGTTCTTTTATCTTATCTAGAGCATTACCAATATGCTCGATTTCATTGTCAATCAGGTTTAGATAAACGGCTGTATTTTCTGGACTATTGGAAGCTGCTTGCCCTATATCTTGAGAACTCGGCTGCTCCAACGTTTGCAATTGCTTAAGATTATTGCTAATTCCTGAAAAGTTGCGGCACCGGTGGAGCGCTTTTTGAGCTGAGGCCACTAGCTCTGGAACAGTCTGAATCAGGGGCTGAAGTGTTGCCAGCATTGCGATCGCTGCCTGAGTTTGATAATTCATCGGCTCAACGACTTTCATCGCAGTTTCCTCAGTTTGAGCGAGAGATGTTTTTTGCTGGCTATTGATGTGTTCTACGCTAGCCGTTAGCTGCAGCAAACGTGCAAAGGTACTTTGAAAAAGAGCAGAAATATCCTCAGTGAAGTTCACATTAGAAACTGTAGGCGTTGAGATTCCGGATGAGGTTTGTGTTTTGAACATATGCGTTAGCTCAGCTATTTGGTTCTGAAGTCTCGCTTTTTGCTGCTGCAGTTTGTTCGATAACGCTTCGCTTACTTGGCGAGCATCTTGCGCCTCATGGAGAGAATTTAAGCGCTCGGCAACTAGCTGGAACTGAGCAGACAGTTGTTCCATAAACGCTACTTCCACGGGTTGCCACGTGTGCAATGCCTGACAGTGATGAACTATCCAAAAACCATACAACGCGCCATCAACAACCATAGGCACTATGAGACTAGACTTTACATCTAACAGGTCCATGCACAAGTAATAATCATCTGCATTTTCGATTACCCTCTCTACCACATTGTCAGATACTGCCGTTGTTACCTCAGCATTCGCTGTCAAAAGGCTGGGAGGGACAAACGCCGTTTGGTTAGGATAGCTCATGGCTCGACGATATGTAGAGGTCAAAACTTCCGACTCGACTGTCCCACTCCCGCTGGAACTCAACCGATAAAAGAAAACTCGATCAGCTTGTAAGATCTCCTTTATATCAGGCAAGACCTCTTCAGTAGTGCTACGAATAGCGCGCATTCTTCTGATTGGAGCACTCGTAATGCGGGCAAAGAGTTTTGCCTTGTGGGTTTCTGCTTCCTGGGCAGTTAGCAAGGTACGGGTGCGCGAAACAAGCTGATTGAAAGTGTGCGCTAGCATGTGGGTTTCGCGGGAACCTTCAGGAGTCGCTTGAAGGGTCAGATCACCTGATGCTACCTGTTTGCTATAGTCTGCTAGGTGAGCCAGCGGTAATGAAAGCTGCCGAGCCAATAAGACAATCAGTCCTGAGGTTAGTCCGCCTAGCAGAATAGCGGTGATCGCGAACAGCAATACCAGTTCCCGACCGGCACTGGTAATTTCTCGACGTTCCATGGACGCTACTGCCACCCAGCTAGTGGTCGGAATAGTAGCAACCTTATATTGCCTGCTATCGTGGATAAATGAAAGTAAAACAGTATCGTTTTCTGACAAGGTAACAGAGGGCTGTCGCACCTGTTCTTGATTGTCAAGGGCTTCAACAATTTGAGCCACGTAGGTATCTATATTCGTAGATGAAGTAACTGACGGAGGGACGATACTATTAAGCGTAGTAATGATGGCCTCGACGGTCTCAGCACCAATGATTTTAGTCTCTTTACGAAATCCTTGGGGAGAAAACGTATCAATAATTCCTAGGGTTTGACCATCAACAATCTGTACTCTCTGACTACCGCTAATTCCTGTCCGTTTTAGATAGTCCGCAAGCAGACTAAACTTCCGTGCGGGCAATACGGCACGAATGACACCTATAAACTGTTGATCATTAGGATTGATGATGGCCTGAACCAGTTCTACTGTACGGGCCTTAGATGCAAAGTCAAAGTCAGGCGGGCTAATCCAAATACCATCCTCTTTACCTCTCTGCCACCAGTCTTCATCACTTTGGACAAAGTCAGTAGTTGGACGACTATAGGCCACATTAAAACCATATCGGTTGGTAACTGAGAGTTCTGAAATTTCAGCAGCTTTGGCTGTCTCTTCAAGATATCTATTTAAGGACTGGTGAGACCGCAGTAGCTTGTTGTTTGTAAATTTAGATTCTAGCTCTGAGATCGGCAACTGATCTAAACCAGCCGTTTCTGCCTCGGTGCTACCAGCTAGGGCTTCGTTCACCACTAGGGGGCTGTTAGCAATTACACGCGGGAGTGTAAGCAGCTCATCTAAAACAGCACGTGTACCCCCACTCGCCAGTAACGACTGATCTGCTAACTGTCGCTGCAAGCGATTTTCTGTGCGCTGTTGTACAACTCGATAGCCAATCCCACTCGCAATTAGCAGTGGCCCTACAACGACGGGTAGGATAGTAAAGAGGAGTTGAAGACGTAGACTCTTGCCTTGGGGAGTCAGCTGTTGTACCAGCCAATTGGGCATAAATCGCAACCTAGGGTTAGTTTTTAGTCGACGAGTTGTTGTATTTGGTTGAACCATGGCTAAGATGACTGATTAGAGGATACATATAGCAAACAAGCTTGATGAAAATCCAATTCCATAGAAATAAGACATGAATGGAATAAAGAAACTAATCGAGCCTACGGAAAGATGTTCTAGTCAGAGAGCTGTTGTGAGGCTAGGTGCTGTTGGACACGATTATAGGAATCTTGAAGCTTGAGGATGGCCTCATCCACTCCTTCGGGAAACTCATCGAACTCTGCTGTCTCACTAAATTCAACAAGGGCCGCACGACCTTTTTGGGAATCTTCCATATTCAATAGGACCTCTTTTATCGCTGCGATTTGCGGCTCGCTCAAACTTGGGCCAGCCACGACCATATGTCGAGGATATTGGGCGGTTTCAGCGATAACTGTTAGGTTAGAACGATCCGCGTCAGAGACCTTAGCCCAAGTTTCACTATCTATGGCTCCGGCTTGAACTTTACCGTTGAGGACCCAATCCACGGTCGTTTCATCTTCTCCAGAAAAGAGATAGCCAACTTCATTGTCATTAACAGGATGATTGGCCTCTGCTTTGGCAATCGGATTTAAATCAGCATCCATCATTTCAATCAGAGGAAACATAAAACCTGAGCTGGAACTGGGTTTCTGCATCGCCATCATTTCTCCCTGGAGAGAGGCCAAATCTGAAAAAGCACTGTCTTTGCGCACAACAAACAAGGTATTGTACTCAGGAACGCCATCTTTCCAGCGACGTAAAATTGGAGTAGCTCCTGACTGTTCCATGACCTGCATTGCGGGAAAGACACTGTCAAAGTAAAGATTGACTTCTCCCGACAGCATCCACTCGGCAACGGTGTCAACATCTGGAGCAATTTTAACTTCTCCTTTAGAGACACCAACCTTCTTAAGTTTTGAGGAAAGATAGTCAGCAATAGGCTGAGTTTCGGGAATTAAGGATTCAGGATCAAAATCGACATCCGTGAGAATAATGGCGTCGCTCCCAGATGTGCCACTCAGGGTAGCGTCCGCTTGATTAAAATTACAGCTTCCAAGTATGAGTACACTGCTAGTTAGAAGCAGGGCTGAGGATAGTTTGTGCAACATAGGGCATGCGATAGTTTGTAGGGGGTCTGATGGGAAATTACATGGATCGATTAGCTATACTACTGAACTATTCATTTCCTTTTCATGGCTGACAAGACTCACGCCTTATTACTAGTACAAGAAGTAGCTGTATCTGACTCAAAAAATATTTTTGCTCTTTCTTAGAATTTATATTTAGAAATACCTAAGTAAATACTATGATTTCCGACGGGAGAATTCAGGAGAAGTTTCTGAGAAGTTTTCTAAAGTTCCTCTCTAACGATTGTTGCTTGAGACTCTGAGAGGCTGTTTTCGTTGAAGTATAAAACCTCTAAGAAGTAAGTCCTTAGAGGTTTATAGACAAAATGCAGGTATATTTCTAGGATGTCTGAGACACTTAAAAATTTGTGAGTGAATTTTAATTAAGGTACAACCTGATAGACTGCGAAGGTTTCGCTGACTTCGTTAGTGACGACCAACAAAGGTGTCCCTATCGGACTATTAGCTTCATCAACATAAAGTAAACCCTCGGGACTATAGTCGCCGTTAAAGCTAGGTTCGTAGGTCACAAAATAAGGAGCAGCCGGGTTAGAAATATCATAGACCATGACACCGCCTGTACGCTCTAGCCCAATAAAAGCGAGAGTATGTCCGTTGAAAGTACCAACTGTAACCCCTTCGGGCTCAGGTCCTTTGTCGTCGCTCCGGTCATCAAACTGGTTGAGTTCGCCTCCGTTAATGTTAAACAACTCAGGAAAATTAGTGGCAATAATTTTCTCAAAGTGGTCACCGCTGTCAAAGACTAGGTTGCCTGTTGGATCCCAGATGGAAAAAGAGCGGGCACCATAGCTGTAAATTTGGTCGATATCACCATCTCCGTCGATGTCACCCATGGCGCTGGTGGTTTTTAGACGGCCTAAGTTGTTTTCTTGCTGTAGTTCATCAGCATTGGGATAAGCAAAGGGATCGAGAACGAGGTCTTGGACCCGTTCTTCTTCAGAAAAGCCTTCGTAGTCGCGAGCATCACCTTCGTTGGCAGTAACCAGATAGGTATTTCCATTGACCATGTAGGATGCGATCGCATCTGGCTGATACATACCTAATACCGGACGCGTATGTATGTTAATGCCACCATCCTCATTGCTGGCATCCAGATTATTGCCAATGATACTATGATCCTTAAAACCCAAGCTTTTTACCTCAGTAAAGAGTTCAGTATTCAGGTCTAAGATACCGATGGCATTGTTTTCTTGCAGTGTCACATAGGCAGTCAAACCATCGGCAGAAACCGTAATAAATTCAGGTTCAAGATCCTCTTCAGGAGTGGCACCAGCACCAAAGATACGTACTTCAGGATCAATGGGCACCCCCTCAAAGCCAACGGTCTTTACTGTTCCATTAGCGATATCAATAATACTAACAGAACCCACGGGATCTACCGTATAGTCATCGTTAGGTTCTCCTTCATTTGCGACTAAAACCTTGTCTCCGTAGGGGGTAAAGGTCACCATATCGGGTAGAGCACCGACATCAAACTTATTCTGAAAATTACCTTGGGCATCGAAGAAAGCAACAATACCGTTATCTTGCGCCGTGTCGGCTTCGATGGCAGCTGCCAAAATACCATTACTGAAAGCAACACTATTGACACTACCGCTCTCAAATCCGCCAATATTAGAAGATTTTGTGAGGTCAATAGATGTAACAAAGACAGGCGTATCTGGATTACTCAGATTAAAGACCTCAATGGTGTTGCCCGTGGTGATAAAAAGGTTCGCGGTATCAGTATCAAACGCAGAAATCTCTGCGCCTTCATTAACTTGGGCACCGCCCAATCGATCGAGACTAAAAGCAGACACAGAAGTGGCCAATGTACTAGTCAGAACCATGGCTGAAACTACTGTCCTAAGCATATATTCAAATCTCATAGTGTCGATATCAGTAGATGTATTTCTTGTAAAAAGAATTTGTTCGAAAGCAATGCGTTGATGCTTCTTCTGGCGTACTATTTATTAGAACAATCTAGATAGTCTACGACTCCAGGGAAAATTATAAGTTCCTGTTAACTTACAAACAATTTTGAGATTCCTGTTTTAGCTCATTTATTTTTTGGGCGCTGCTGATCCCTGGAATGGTTTCATCTGAAGAGTGCCTATAAATTACATCATTACCCGATCGGTCCATCCCCTAAATCAGCAACGGCATTTTTTGCATAGCCTCTAGTAAGGAGATGGGCTATGGCTAAAGTTTTAAAGAGCTTCGTTGACGATCAGCTCATCGCTGTGGAAAAGCTTTGGCAGATCAAGAATGTACAGTTTCTGATCGTCATAGGGAACTTCCCCTTGCACATAGCTATATCGTTGCGAGAGCGTAGATTCTTGCTGAATATTGTTTGCATTGACCTCAAACATAGCATCGCGCACATCCTCAATAACGATGGCAGCCAGGATGTTTTCAAGTTCAATAACAACTGCTTTAGGATTTCTAGCCAGTTTCTTAGCTGAAAGTCCTAAGGGTTCAGAAATGTCAATAACAGTTACAACATCACCGCGCAAATTAGTATTGCCAATAATATGTCTGGGACAGCAGGGGACAGGGGTGGCTTGATCAATGGTGATAAACTCTCGAACGCAGGTGGCATCAATGCCAACAAGGTTGCTGTGTAGTGCCAGTACAATCAGCGTTTTTGAGTCTGTGGTCGTCTGACTCTCATCCAGAGGACACCTCAAATTTTCAGCTCGTTGGCGAAAGATTTTTTGTTCTTGAGAGGAGGCATTAGTCGCGAAAAATGGTATATCTTTTCCTCCTAATGCTCGTTCCGATTGGTCTGGGCGAGACTGATAAAAATCATCCACCAGGAAACGAGTGATAGAAATAACCTGCTGAATTTCGCCTGGATTAAACCAATGTTGAGGAGCACTTAAAATAACAATTTCAGTTTCATTTAGAATGATCCCATCAAAAAAACTGGTAACATCAGGATCTATCCAACTCTGATGTCCAGAAAGTTCAGTGACCATTCCTTGAGTTGTAAGCTCTCTAATCTCCTGAACATTATTTACAATAATGCCAATCCTTAGATCAGCCTGTTTTAAGACAATGATACTGTCAGTTAACAGATAGGGCTGCGCCTGCGCTTCGATACTAAGACGTAGATCAACGACTGGTAGTACATCTCCTCGCAGATCGATGACGCCAACAATCCCCGATGGAGCATTGGGAATCAGGATCAGCTCTGGCAGTGCAATTATCTCTTCAAGATAGGCTGTATTGATAGCACCCAGGTGTTGGTTGATTTCAAACAGACAGTAGGACGTTTCCATAGTTTTTTCTCTAATCTATTGCTCTAATCTGTTTCTTTGAGCTTATTTTCAAGCTGTGCAATTAACTCTGAAGCGGTATAGTTATCGAGTTTAGCGATTCTGCTATTACCGGGAAGTTGCCGTAGTAAATTAAGGGCTGTCCTATGCATCTTGATATCATTTCCTCTAAACAACTCACTAAGAGTCTGCTGATCAGGTTGAGATGCAGCGGTTTGATCTAAAGCTGGAGATGTCTGAATAGATAAAAATTCAGAGACGGGTTGAATCTCATTATCCCGTGGTCGCTGGTATGCAATCGACTCATCAAATACCTTAATATGAAACTTATTTGAATTCTGATTGTGAAGCTCTGTATGTCCGACCAGCAGATATCCTGATGGACAAAGGGCATCGTAGATTTTATCTACAACCTTGCCAATAACTGCATCATTAAAATAAATAAAGACATTTCGACATAGGATCAAATCTATATTTTTAATAGTTGAAAATGGATCTAAGCCTGAGTCATCCAATAAGTTGCCGACCTGAAAATTGACCATATCCTTAATTTCATCATGGATGTGATAAAGATTACCGCTCTCTTTGAAAAACCGTTGCTGAAGCGTGCTGTCAATCCCCCTAAATGACCAAGGACGATAAATTCCCTTTTGAGCATCCTGAACGGCTGCTGCATTGACATCTACGCCTAAGATTTTGATATCCCAGTCTTTGAGATCGGGAACGATATCTTTAAGTAAGATGGCAATGGAGTAGGGTTCCTCACCTGTTGAGCATCCAGCACTAAAAATTTGCAGTTTTTTCTGATGGGATTTTTGTTCAATTAATTTTGGAAATATATAATTTCTTAAAAGGTTAAACTGTCCCCTATCTCGAAAGAAGAAACTCTCATTATTCGTTGTTCTTGAAATGAGTAATGTCCATTCTTGATGACTTTGAGCTGTGTCCCTATGCAGCAACTGATAATAGTCTTCAGGTCGCTTAAATTCTGTTGCTTTAATTCTACTAAAGATGAATTCTTGAATGCTGACGTAATCGTTTTTTCTGAGGATGACGCCAATACGGTCGGTGATAAGCTCAGCAAACGCCTGGATTATTTGTGGACTTAATGGTTTTTGGGGTGGCACGTTTGTTTTACCGTATGTAGGTTCAAAATAAATCAGGTCGTTTGTTGATTAACGCGATTGACTAGGGTGATAATGGCGGGTGCGATCGCATCCATCGGTAACACCTGCTGAGCGGCTCCGAGATCAATGGCTGCTTTTGGCATACCAAACACCACTGAAGTCTTTTCGTCTTGGGCAATGGTTAATCCGCCAGCATCAGCAATCGCTTTCATCCCATCGGCACCATCTCGTCCCATACCCGAGAGTAAAATTCCAATTGTTCTCCGTCCGTAAAACTCAGCAATGGATAAAAATAATGTATCTACAGATGGACAGTGAATCTCGTCAGAGAGTCTGTCTGCATAGGTAAACCGACCACGAGCATCAATCGTGAGATGTTGACGCTCCGATGGAAAATAAATTTTACCTGCCTCAGGGCGCTGCCCCGCTTGGGCAATCTCGATTGCTACATTGCAAGTGCTTCTCAGCCAGTCAATTAACCCCTGCAGAAACCCCTGACTAATGTGTTGAACACAGATAATCGGTGACGGAAACCCTTTTGGCAGCCCCATAAACAACTGCTGTAACGCCAACGGCCCTCCCGTGGATGCCCCTACAGCGATAATCTTTGAACTGCCGTCAACTGGCAAAACTGGCTGTTTAATGAGCTGATTGTTTTGCTGCAGTTTAGTCTGCCTCGACGGCAGCCGTTTTTTCTTAAAAACTTTAACGCCAGATAAGACTTTGACCTTATTGATAAGAGCCTGTTTTAGCAAAACATTATCAGGTGCTAAACCAGTTCTGGGTTTCGGTAATATATCGACAGCCCCCGCCTCTAATAGTTGAAAAATGCGGTGAGGATCATCCTCTTGCACTGAGGCACTAACCACCAGTATCGGTAGAGGATGATCCATCATGACATGGGATGTAAATTCTAGACCATTCATGTGGGGCATGAAATAGTCCGTACAGATAACATCAGGCTGAATTTTAGGAATAAGCGCTAGCCCCTCTTGTCCAGTGGTCGCCGTTCCAACAACTTCAATGTCAGGTGATGAGCCTAAAATTCGTTTAAGGACCATCATAGCGATCGGTGAATCTTCAACAAGTAGGACACGAATAGACATGGGCTGTGTCAAATAAAAGTTAGATTAATCGTTCTAAGGTTTCTAATAATGCCTCTTGGTTAAATCGGCCTTTGATAATATAAGCATTCGCCCCAACGTCTGCACCTCGCTGGCGATCGGCATCCGTATCTAACGTGGTTACCAGAATAATCGGCAGCTCGTCATATTCCTGATGTTGACGTATTTTAGTCACCAGGGAAAAGCCATCTAAATGGGGCATTTCCACATCAGATACAACCGCATCAAACCCACCGGTTTGGAGCATGTTGTAGCCTTCCAACCCGTTAGTGGCCGTAATCACGGTATAGCCAGCCTCTTCAAATAACCGTTTTTCTTGAATGCGCACTGGTGGAGAATCTTCCACTAAAAGAATGATGGGCTTATGACGAGGAACAGCTTTCGGTACAGTTAGGGGGTTAGAAAGAGGCTGCTGTTGTAATGACTTGAGCAGATCTGACGGATTTAGAATCATGCACACCTCGCCCGTTCCCAAGATTGTCGTACCACTGACATTCCGGACCCGCTTGAGCAGGGAACCCATGGGTTTGACGATCACTTCTTGATTGTTGAGCAGGCGATCGACCCAAAACCCAGCCTGGTCATTACCCACCTTAAGCACCACGCAGGGGCGAGCACTGCCTTTGTAGGAACTAGGTTGAGCAACCCAGTTATAAATTGGTGAACTTGACAGCTCCAACGTACTGACCAAGTTGGCAACAGGAATCGTTTCATCCCCTAGATCAACCATATCTTGCCCATCTTTAGAAATAATCTGCTGGGGAGACAGCAGCAGCGTTGTTTCTAAGAATTCGATCGGTATGGCAAATTTCATGCCTTGGCTTTCAGCCATGACCACATTGGCGGTGCTCAATGCCGTACTGAGCTGCAGTCGGAATGTAGATCCCTGACCGGGGGAAGATTCGATTTGGAGCGATCCTTTGAGGGCTTCCACCTGGGCGCAAACAACATCTAGCCCCACCCCTCTTCCAGAGATTTCAGTAATAAAGCTACGGGTGGAGAACCCAGGTGCTAAAATCAACTGCTGAATTTGGCTAACGGGCATAGCCTCCAATTCTGCCAGGGTATGAAGTCTGCGTTTGAGAGCCATTTGCTTAATTTTCTCGGTGTCTAAACCTCGACCATCATCCGTGATTTCAATGGTGAGACTAATGGCGGTCTGATAGGTTTTTATCCACAGATTAGCCTCTGCTGGTTTGCCCATAGCTTCCCGCTCTGCGGGTGTTTCAATCCCATGATCGATGGCATTGCGGACAAGGTGTAAGATGGCGTCCTTAATCCCATCCAAAAGGCGTTTATCCGCCGTTGCCTCTTCCCCTGCAATGATGAGGTTGACATCTTTAGCTTGGGCTTTAGCGAGGTCCCGCACCGTGCGCCGGAGAGGCTGAAATAAGGTGGCCATCGGCAATAGCTGCAACCGACGCACCTGGTCTCTCAAATCTTCAGATATTAGCTCCAGCCTAGAACTGTTGCTTTGAATTGTTGATCTAAGACTCAAGATCAGATGCTCTAAACGTTCTTCATAGGAGGGTGTGGAAGCAGGCCGTTGCTGGTCTTTATTAGCCTGCCATTCCTCCCATAGCAGCATTAGCTGTTGGGCTTGGGTCGCTGTTTGAGCAATTTGAATCCGGGTAACAGCCAACTCTTCTGTTTGACTGGTCAGAGCTTCTAGGTCGCGAATCTGAATACGAACAGTTTCAATTTGGGTCCCCTTCTCTGGTCGGGTTTCGACCACAGATAAGAGATTGGGAGCAGCTGCAGGGTCTTCTAGAAGCGTGGTTTCTGCAGGGGAAGTAGAGGGCAGGGTATCTCGGAGATCCTTTAATAGGCGCTCCACATCCACATCAGCGGGTGAGCCGGTAACGGCTGCTTGGACAAAGTGTCCAATGGCATCTAATCCTTCATACAGTCGATCGCTAACGGTGGATATGGCCAGTGTTTGCAGCTGAATATTGCTGAGCACGTCTTCCATGGCATGGGCCACAGTTTCTACAGGTTCTACGCCTGCACTTCTAGCATCACCTTTGAGACTATGGGTTTCGCGCAGCAGTGTGGATAAGGCCCTATTGTCATGGGGATGCTTTTCTAGATGCAACAAACTAGCTTCTAAGCGTTGCAATCGTTCTGCACTGGTGGTTTGATAGATGTCGCGCAGCTCAGCATCAACAATCAAATCCGCACTTGATCCAACGGTTGGGTCTGGGGGGATAGCGAGTTCTGGGGGAACAACTGCGATCGCAGACGGATCTAGAATGTCTGGATCGGGCGCAATCGTTACTGTGGCAGCCGCTGATGCTGCCACAGTCGTCACTGATAGCGGAGCGATGGCTGCTGCTGCTGGCGAAGGTGTTAGAAGAACGGCTGCCGCGTCTGTAAATTTCGCCAGTGTCTGATCGATATCAATGCCGCTAGGTTCACCTGATGTCGATGAATATATAAGCTGATTGACGGTTGCTAGTCCGTCTCGAAGATAGTTGCCAACCTCAGATGTAAACGGCCTCGACTGATTTTGGCCATCTTTGATCACATCTTCTATGAGCTGGATCAAAGTACCCATGGACTCTAGGCCAACGGCTCTAGAGTCGCCCTTAAGGCTGTGGGTTTGCCGTCGCAGAGTTTCCCATGTTTGGGCGTCGGCGACCCCATGCTCTAGTTTGATTAAACTCTCGTCTAACGCCTGTAGTCGTTCTGCACTAGTGATGCGATAGATTTCTCTGAGTTCATCGTCTTCGATATAAATAGCCTCGCACTGAACGGCTGCAGGAGCAGACATGATGGAGGCAATGGTTGTCTTTAACGAACTCAGGGTTTGTTCACCCTCTAGGTCACTGGGCTCACCGGTAATTGCTTCGCCTATCAGCTGTTCTACGATGTAGATACCCTGATATAAGCAATCGCTAACCTCAAGGGTAAACTCAATCTGCTGTCCATGCAGCGCTTTCAATACCGCTTCGAGTTCTTGCGCAACTGCCGCAATGACGTCTAATCCGAGACAGTTAGAGTCGCCCTTGAGACTGTGCAATTCTTGCCGAACATCTTCAAGCGTTTTGGGGTCATCAGGAGCTTGCTCCAATTGGAGCAAGCCAGCCTGCAGTTTTTGCAACCGAGTTAAATTCGTTTCTTGGTAGAGAAGACGAAGTTCTTCATCTTGAATCATCATGGATTTGAACAATCAAGGTAAGGATTATGCTCTTGGCCTACACAGCTTTCTTGAGAATCAGAGCTGCTTCATTGAGCCTTTCGGTCCCTTCTTTGGTGTGGTTCAAACCTGTGGCGGTCTCACTGGTGCCTCGGTTAATAATTTCCATAGCATCCACAACCTGTTTAATGGCGTCTACCTGCTGCTTGAGGTTTAGAGACACTTGCTGATTGTTAAGCACCACCTGGCTGACGGAGTCTTGAATTTCATTGAAGGTGGCTTCTGTACGCTTGGCGATTTGTACGCCTGTTTTTACAGTTTTGGTGCCTTCTTCTGTCACCATCACGGTTTCGTTGATGGATTTTTGAATGCTAGAAACCAGGGTGTTAATTTTGTCAGCAGACTGCTGGCTCTGGTCGGCTAATTTACGAATTTCATTGGCGACGAGGGCAAAGCCTTTGCCATGCTCTCCGGCTCGAATGGCTTCAACCGAGGAGTTAAGCGCTAGCATGTTGGTCTGGTTAGCAAAATCAATTACCAGCTGGGATACATTGCTAATCTGGCTGGCCTGGCCGCTGAGGTGAACGATTTTTTCTGCGATCGCATCCACCTTCGCTTCTAATGTAAACATCCCCTCCAATGCCTCACCGACAGCTTGAGCACCGTCTTCCGAAGCCGAAAAGGCATGCTTAGCCGCATCCACCGCTGCATTTGCCTGACCCGCCGCATGGCGAGACGACGCTTCTAGCTCATCCATGGTGGTGGTTGTTTCATTGACCGAGGCCGCCTGCTGACTGGCGATTCGTTCTTGTTCACTGACGGTGGAGGCCATTTGCTGGCTCGAGACTGAAATATCGGTCGCCAGTTCCTCCAATAGACTAATCAACTGTCGCCCTCGGAAAATTGCCAAGGGCAGCACAACACCAAGAGATATTAAGACAGCCAATGCTGCGGACCTTCTAAACGCAGTAACGGATGCCAAAACACTTTTTACAGGAACTTTGGTCACAGCAATGAGATTACTGGATGGGTCTGAGCCAACCTGTAGTGTGTCATACGCCAGTACATAGGTATCGAGCTGGAGCAGACCCGCGCCACCCCCCAAGAGTTGCGCGGCCACCTCTTCAGAGAAATCCTGGGCTAAAGTCGTTTCTTGGCCTAACTCAAATCCCCATCGCTTTTCTGGGTCTGGGTGAGCCAGGTAATAGCCATCTGCATTGACTAGCGTTGCTTTCTCATCTTCAAACTGCCCTTCTTCCTCATTTAATTCGTCTAAAACGCTATCGGTAAAAACAGTGGCCAAGATAATGCCGCGATTTTGACCGGCTTCATTGACGACGGGGGTGGCATATTTGATGACCGGTTCGTAGGGCTCTTTGATCTCACCTTCGTGTCGATGTAGCTGCATGGATGAGACATAAAGCTCTCCTGGCGATAGCGCCGTTGTCTCAGTAAAGTAGGGCCTATCAGCCTGATTCTCCACTTGATCCACTAGCAGGACGTTAACTTCTTTTTCAGCAGCCTCCTTCTCTTCTACCTCATCGTCGTCATCTGCCTCATTTTCATCGGCTCCGTCTAGCTCATTGCTGTCTTCATCATGTTCGTGGTCATCATCATCATCGTGGTCATGACTGTGGGCATCAGTTTCAACCACTACCAGAGCATTGCCTGCTTCATCTAAATACTCAAGCCTATGATATTCTTTCGTCTTGATTATGCCTGAGAACACCAGCTGCAACTGGTTAACCCATTCGTCATAGGACGCATTATCAATCGGATCTGTGCCATCATTGTCTCGCGCCCGAATGACGCCTTGGATAGAAGGGACTTGGCTCAGAAATGTCACATCATTATCAATATTATCTAGAAAAGCCTCAGTTTCTTCAATGCTCTCCATGGACTCTCTCTGGACTAAGGACCTAGCCTTGTTTGATAAATTCTCACCAGCAGAAACCGAGCCCAGCAACCCAACAATTGCAGCAGGAACCGTCGAACTCAATAAAATTAGCAGTAAAAACTGCTGTCGAACTTTGAGTGCTTTAAACTTACGAAGAACGTTGACAGACATATTCACTAACCTTGAAAAATGAGAAAGCTAAAGAAAGAAAACGATCAAACCAAAAAAGAGGGTGGTGCGGACACCTCTTGGGATAACGATTAAGACTTACTAGGCGTTGGGCATGCACCTAATTTAGGGCGCTCCCATTGGACAAGGAGTCAGAAAAAAAGCAGTCAAAATCCATTAGGATCAACAGTTCTGACTCTTAAATTCTGACCGCCATCTTCGAGAGCATAGCCCAGGACCCAAGTGATGCTCGTCAGCTAAAACCTATAAACACAGGGTGTTGCAAGCCGCTGCTGATTTAAGGGATGAATCGATCTGTGCAATACGCTAATTGCCGATATTTTGCAGATAGATTCACACCAGAGATTAACAATACCTGCTTGAAAAAATACAAGAATCAGCCTCTCAAAAACGAAGGCAATTTGAAGCTAATAAAGACCAAAAATAGACAAGAATTGACGAATAAAGTAAAGAACTCTGAGTTCTTTCTGTGATGCAATTACCCCTATAGCCTAGTATCTTAATCTCAAAGGTCGACTTTCATAGTTAATATGCAAAATTCGATAAAAAAATCAATATAATATTGGGCGGTATAAAAACAACTACGTAATCTATATCTTCTTTCAGGAATTCAACAAACTTTATCTGTTGCTAATGGCGATCAAAGGGTCTAAACGAGAGGGAGAACGTATCCCAGATCTTTTCATATCAAAGCTCTAATCAGAAAATAACTGAAAAATATTTGTGATCAGTAGAGACTATAAATAGGCATCTACTATAG
>NZ_JADEXP010000087.1 GCF_015207065.1 Leptolyngbya cf. ectocarpi LEGE 11479
TGTCTGGGTAGCGTCCATAGGTCAGCAGCCTATCAGCGCTGGGAGGCTGGGCCGATGGCAAAACCACGACTTCAAAAGGACAGTCTGTCTCGCTGCGCCATCGTAGATCTTCGCAAGCTGCTTTCAGTTCAGGTAGCAGATCATGGGTCGTGGGCATGGAAAAAGAATCAACTAAGAGGGTGGCTTACTCTAGTGATAGTCTATCTGGTGGTGTGTAATTGTATACGCCATACCACATACGTCACACCACAGACGCCTTGAGCACACCTCACTTTACTAGCTGTTGCTCTGTAAATGCTGTTTTAGAAACGACACAGTCCGTTGCCAGGATAGGTCTGCCGCCTCAGCGTTATAGCGAGTACCGGAGGGATTAGCAAAGGCATGGTTGGCTCCCTCATAGATATAGATCTCAGTATCTTTACCTAGGTCGTTCAAAGTGGTCTCAAAGGATTGAACCGTTTCAGGGGAAGGATTGGAATCTAGGGCACCAAAATGACCTTGGATGGGCATTTGCAATGGTTCTAGCGTAGCGGGATCGGTGGAAATTTGGCCGCCATAGTAAATGACAGCTGCATCTAACTCTGTCGGCAAGGCCAGGGCCGTATTCAGGGACCAGGAGCCACCAAAGCACCAGCCGATACTACCCACTTTTGGAACCTGCTGTTCATCCGTCAGGTAGCTATAGGCCGCCAGGACGTTTTGCGTTAGTCGATCAGAGTTTTGAATGGCGGCTTGCACCAGTGCTTTAGCGTCCTCAGGGGTTTCTGCCACATCGCCATCGTAGAGATCGACGGCTAAAGCCGTGTAACCCTCGGCGGCCAGACGACGGGTCATGGTGCGAATGTTATCGTTCAGGCCCCACCATTCTTGGATAACAATCAGACCGGGTAGGGGAGACTCGGCCTCAGTCGGTTTGGCTAAGTAGCCAGTAAAGGGAATATCGTCGAGGGATCCATAGGTAACGTCTTCTGTGATAACTGCATCGGAATCCACGTCTTGGGCTGCCGGGGATGCCACTGGCACATCATCCTTGTGCAGTTCTGCCATGGCATTGGTTTGGCTGTCCGCCGGGGTTTGACTGGAGGACGGCGGATTGATCAGAGCACAGCTAACGGCGAGCAGAGCTGTCACCAATGTAATTCCCAACAGTTTTCGCATGGTTCCGTAGGATGGTTTTACTGGTTTTACAGTGGAGAAATCGTGATGAATTTTTGAGGACGGCAACTGCTTCAGAGTAATCGATTTTCCTGGAAACTGCCTGAGAAAAATGGCTTATACAAATACTTACCAGGTAACTATATGTAAATGGAACAGGATTACTATGTCAGTACTCGCAGCGCGTAATTTCATACAAATCATCTATAACGTCGATATCTGGATTTGCCCTTTCTTGAAAGTCTATAACCATCGGCTTCAGCATGTTCTGCACAATCAAAACACCATGAAGCTTGTGATTCATAGTCTGCTTCTCCTGGAGAATAGTAGATACCACGATATGCATTACCTGGCAGATTCTCAGTTGCTCTGATTGGAAAACCTGAAGGACATTGATTCGTCTCCGGATCAGGAGGAGCGCCATACAATACACCTTTTCTTTGCCTTTGCTCATTCAGCTGATCCTCAAACCTTTCACGTTCAACTTGCTGAAAAAACTCATTACGCTCTCTTTTTTGTCGCTTTTCCTGATACAAACTACGTGCAGTGGAGCATTCTACTTGAATAGAGTTACTGAATTGAGCTAACTGACTAGTCAAAAATGGATTCTCAAAATGATATTCCGTAATTATTTGGTTTGCCTTCGTAATCACGCGAATAGCTTCGGCGAGTTCATCTTCATCCAAATACTCTAATTCTTCGAGCTTTTCTTGCGATATTTTATATAGAGGAATCATAGCTGCTGCAATCCCCCCAAATATCAAAACGAAGATAATGTAAATTACTTTGTGCCACGCTAGATATCCACATGCACACAAAACGGCAAGCATGAGAAAAAATTTAAATCGTTCTTCAATATCTTTCCAAAACTTATCCTCAGAAGACATATATGAGCATTTAAATGAAATATTCTTAGAATGAATGAAATGGAAAATATTTCCTTACCCTCTTTCAGAGACTGAATAAAAGCTAAGGAGTACTTGAATTTAAATAAATAACCCTGGTAGTTTCTGGATCTGTTTGCAGATTAATTATTTCTTTGGAAACACCATAATCCGGATGAGAGAAAGTCACTTCAACACTATCTCTCGGAGGCATCAGAAGCTCAATATAACCCTTTCTATCAGTAATTTTATCAACAGAGGGACCGTTGATAGTAAACCGTAAGTTAACATTTTCAATAGATTCTTGAGTCTGTCTATCAAGAACAGTAATTTGTACTTTTTGTAGACTTTCTTCGCTTGTTAGCTCGCCGGAAATATCTGAGTTGGAACTAATATTCTGAGTTAGATTATCGTAACCAAAAACCCCAAGAACTATTGCTATAAAAACGAACGAAGCTTGAGCCCACCAAGGAATACCCTTGAAAAAATCGTTCCACATATCTACTGTGACACTCTTAAGTAAATAATTACTTTTTGGCCTGTGACCTATGGGCAAGTAGTTTTCCCTAAAATAGTAAGAATACGCTCAACCCATGCCAAGATTTCAGTAATTCCACTTAGGGCACGGCGATGGTGTCTAACAGTTGAGCAATGATGGGCTCACTTTTGTGCCCACCGCTGGCAATGACTCGATGGGCTAGCACGGCTGTTGCCAAAGCCTTGACATCATCAGGTAAAACGTAGTCTCGTTCATCCAAAAAGGCTAAAGCCTGCGCTGCCCGGTACAGGGCTACCGTTCCCCGTGGACTGACGCCTAGGGCGACATCATCATGGTCGCGGGTGGCTCGCACCAGGCTGATGATGTACTGCTGCACTGAGGTTTCTACACCGATCTGCTGGCACTGCTGCTGCAGACTGTGCATTTCATCTAGGGTAATACAGGGCTGTAGGTCAGCGGGTTTGACCGGCTGGGCCAGGTTATGGAGCATCCTGAGTTCTTCGGTGGCACTAGGGTAGCCCAGACTGAGGGATAGGGCAAAACGATCCATCTGCGCCTCGGGTAGCGGAAAGGTACCCTGATATTCCACTGGGTTCTGAGTCGCAATGACAAAAAAGGGAGCGGGCACCAGGCGGGAAACCCCGTCTAGAGTCACCTGATGCTCTTCCATTACCTCCAGAAGTGCTGACTGGGTACGGGGGGTGGCCCGGTTGATTTCGTCGGTGAGCAATATGTTGGCAAAGACCGGTCCTGGCATAAACTGAAACACACCGCTGCTAGGGTTCCAGATATTGGTCCCGGTTACATCGCTAGGTAACAGGTCAGGAGTACACTGCACCCGCTGAAATTTGCCATCAATGCAGCGGGCTAAGGACTTGGCTAAGAGGGTTTTACCCACACCGGGCACATCTTCGAGCAGAACATGGCCACCGGACAGAAGTGCCACTAGGACCAGCCGGATAGAGGCTTCCTTACCAACGATGGTTTTATTCAGGTTCTGAACAATTTGATCGATGCGATCGCGCATAGCTGCCCTTGGATAACTGACTCCAGCTTACCCACAGAGTTCAAGATCATGGAATGACCTAACTCACAGGCGATGTGGAATAGTAACGCGGGACCGTTACCACACACATACAGAGACACGCGGAGACTAGCACAGATACCCATCGCGATATCAATTTCAGTAGCTATGGGTAAACTAACTTCGACCGCCGAGATTGCTAGAGAATTTCAGCGGCAGAACCACTAGCGGGTGTTTTGGCATCTGCTAGTGGCCCCCTACTTTGACGCTAGGGCTCCCTTTAAGGGATCAACGATGCTGGCTACGATTGCGTTAAATCCCCAACAATAGACTTCATCCCTTCTAACGTTGCTGGAATAGCGCGGGGATCCATAAACATAACTTTGCTGCTGTCGCTGGCTCCGATTTGGCTGCCCACATCTAGATACCCTTGGGCCAGCAAATACTGCAGAGCTTCGCGAGCGGAGGGATCGCTTTTTAGTTTTTGGGCTAATACCTGAATCGCTTCAGCCGTGGCCTGAGCCCGCAGGACTTGCTCCTGACGGTCTGCCTGGGCCTTGAGCACGATGGTCTTTTGTTCAGCTTCAGCGGCCAGAATAGACGCTTTTTTGCGGGCTTCGGCAGCAAGCAATTCTGATTCGGCCTGCCCCTGAGCAGCGTTGATGGCAGATTCTCGCTGGCCCTCTGAGGTCAGTACAGCCGCACGTTTTTGGCGCTCTGCAGCCATCTGCAGTTCCATAGAGTCTTGAACGGCCTTAGACGGCACAATGTCCCGCAGCTCTACACGGGTGACTTTTACGCCCCAAGGATCAGTGGCAATATCTAGTTCGCGCAGCAGGGTTTCATTAATTTCCGCTCGGGCGGTAAAGGTCTCGTCTAACTCTAGCTGCCCCATTTCTGCGCGGATCTGGGTGAGTACCAGGTTGACCATGGCCGCCTGCAGATTTTCGACTTTGTAGTAAGCCTTCTCTAAATCAACAATCCGCCAGTAGACAACGGCATCGACGCTAATGGAAACGTTGTCGCGGGTAATGCACTGCTGGGGCGCGACATCAAGGACCTTTTCGCGAATGGTTTGCTTATAAACCACCTTATCGATAAAGGGCACCGTAAAATTTAGCCCCGGCTGCAGCTTTTTGCCGGTATATCGTCCCAGACTTTCTATTAGCGCTTCGTCTCCTTGGTTGACGATGCGGACCGAACCGGCGGCAATGGAACCGCCAAAGGCCAACATGATTAAGAGTGCAAATGGGTTCATAGTGTGTAGTTTTCTACAAAAGAGCGCTCTCGGGCATGACAATCAGAGTATTGCCCTGACGTCCGACCACAATAACGGTTTGATTAGTCGCGATCGCAAGTTCGCGATCGCTACAGCAAGCAGGCCATGAATTCCCCTCATACATTACTCGCCCGCTGCTACCGGGAGGAATGGACGTAATGGTTCTAGCCTCGGTCGCATCCATCAGCGCCGGAGGCTGCCGACGGGGGGTAAACCGACGCAGAGCCCAAAACATCAGTAGTGATAGAACCATCCACAGCGCCACCTGCCAGCTAAAGGCCATCAGCGGCAACGCCATCACGATCAGACCGACAACAATGGCACTGACTCCCAACGCCGATTCCAAAAACGCAGTGGGAATCATCAGCTCCATTACACATAGAGCGACTCCAAGGAGAATCCAAAAAATTGCCAGGTTCATGGGCACGTAATGTTTTAGCTATTTCAAGGGTATAGCAAATGGCTGGATGTATTGCTCACCCCTACTTCCCTAACGACAAGGGCGATGGGGCCTTACTGATTCCTCCTTCAATGAGATCAACAATCGATCAGTGTCTCAGTGGGCAAAAACCTCAATGGGCAAAACCTCAATGGGCAAAGGCTATAAAAGAACTCCTCAATTGAACGCTTTGCGACTACCATTAACCTAATCTTTTTACCTCTGCCGACCCGGACAAAACCGCTGGTTAACATGACTCAAGTGGACGTCTCCCCCTTTAAGAAATACGTTCTAGCCCTGGGGCCAGGGCGCGATGTTCCACCGGGGCAAAGCGTCAATGACCGCTATTGGGTGCTGAGTCCAGGGGTATGGCACGATACCCAAGCCCCCGATCCCCCGGAGCATCCCGACACCGTCTCGGCGGCAGCCAAACCATACCTGCAGGCCTATCCTCACCAGCTTCATATCCCCACAGTCTATGGCGAATGCCCCCTCGATAGTGGCTCCGTCTTGCTTTTAGACAATGTGCCCATCGACCGCCATGGCAGACTCATGCCCACCCTCGGCACCGCCTGGGCTAGTGCCACCCCTTTTCGGCAAGCTTACTGGTGCTGGCAGCTGTTTAGTCTGTGGCCCCATTTGTTTGGCCTCAATATGGCCGCTAGCCTGAGCGCCCCCGAAGTAATTCACGTGGACGGCTGGCGCATCCGGTTGAGCAATCTGATCCCAGGACGACCGCCGCTAAAGGCACTGGCTCAGCTAATTGCCACCCTGCTCCCCAAATCTACGCCTACGCTGGCCAGCAACCTAAAGTCAGTGTTAGACCAGTGTGAAACCTCTGAACCGGAGACTCAGCCTAACTTTGACCAGATTTTAGAACATCTCAATCGGGTCCTGCTCACTCAGGCGATGGAGATTTCGCTCGCCACCGAGGTGGCCGGTAGTACCAACAGCGGTCAACAACCCCACAATGAGGATGCCTGCTACCCCAGCCAGGTTGAATTGGAACGGGCGAGCACCGCTGATCTATCTAGCTTGCCGCGCATGGCCATTGTCTGTGACGGGGTGGGCGGTCACGCTGGCGGCGAAGTTGCTAGCCAGACCGTGGTGCGATCGCTCCAGCTCCAGCTCCGAAGTCTCCTAGCAGAAATTGCTGAACAGGACACACCGCTGCCCCCCTATATCGTCATGGGGCAAATCGAAGCGGCCATTCGGGTGGCCAACAACCTGGTCGCTAGCCAAAACGATCAGCAGGGGCGGACCGAACGGCAGCGTATGGGCACCACCCTGGTAGCGGCGGTGATGATCCCCCAGAGGCTGCCCACAACGGACGGCCATGAAGACGTTAACGAGCTATACATTGCCCATGTCGGTGACAGCCGCGCCTATTGGATTACCCCCGAAGCCTGCCATTTACTCACAGTGGACGACGATGTGGCCGGGCGAGAGATTACAGCCGGCCACAGCTATCCAACCGTGGCCCAGGCCCGTGACGATGCCGGGGCACTCACCCAGGCCCTGGGTACCCGCGAGGCCGATAGCCTCACCCCCCACGTTCAGCGTTTTCTACTGGATGAAACGGGGGTATTGCTGCTGTGTTCCGATGGTCTCAGCGACCATCAGCGGGTGGAAACATCCTGGGCCAACTATATCGGCCTGATTGTAAAAAATATTGTGCCACTACCCACCGCCGTTGAGTCCTGGGTAGAGCTGGCTAACCAAAAAAATGGCCATGACAACATTGCCGTGGTGCTAATGCACTGCACCATTTCTGGCGATACTGTGGTGGTAGAAGACAGCATCCCCAACCTGACCCCCCAGGAAGGGCTTTACCCGACCGAACTTACCGCTGCCTCCAAAGCACTGCTCTATGGAGAAAGCGAAGAGCCCGCAGAAGACCCTGACCCCGTTACTTCAACAGAGGCTCCCCCCCGCCGTTCCCTTCAGGCCATGGTTCTAGGCATTCTACTGTTGATTGCTTTCAGCGTAGCCGGAGTAGCTGGCGTATTTCTATGGCAAAATTTCGGTCCCTCAGCCCCTCCCACAGAAACCGACCCATTGCCCAATACCTCGACGACAGACCCCGATTTCTAGCTAGTCCGGACGACGGCTATGATACCGGACTTTAACAACTAAATAGTTGTTAAAGTCTCTGGTACGGAGCTATCTTGTGAGAAAATGGTATCCAAAGTACATTGTTCGTGCGGTTCGCACGGATGTTTTCACGTTTGGATTACTTGGGATTACTAATGTCTATAAAAGCTGGCGATCGCGTTCGAGTTTCTACACCGGTTGTTTTATTTCACCATCCCAAGCATCGCAACCAACCGCACAATGCGGAGGGGATGGAAGGGACTGTCAAAACAGTCTTGAGCGACTGGAAAGGACGTCCCATTAGCCCTAACTTTCCAGTAGTGGTGGAGTTCGCCATCGAGGGAGCCAAGCGACCATTTAAGGCCCACCTGGCCAACACCGAACTGGAAGTCCTTTAGCCTTGACTAGGCCCGACATCGCCAAAACCAGCTAAAGAGGGGAATATCATTTTCCATGGCGGCCTGTTCGGCTTGATGCTGTTTGGCGGTGGCATAGTACCACTGGCAGTAGGCTTCAAACGCCTGACGGTGCTGCACCTCTTGACGAAATTCATAGGCAACCTGCTGCAGTTCGACGGCTTCACTGGCGATCGCTGAGGAGGGTTCAAAGGGGCGCTTGAGCATTAGTTAGAAATAGACCTTATTCCTTCTTACTATAGCCAGCCCCTCAAACGATAAATCCCTAAACCGATATATTCCTTCAAGGCTCTTGTAAAAAAGTCCAGGGATTCAGTATCGGGTAAAACGTTGAGAAACGTGCCCAGGGAAATTCCCCGCATGGCCGCTAAGGATTCGGTAGACACCCAATAGTCGGTCGGAGCTGCGGTTACATTTAACCCCTGGCGCTTAAAAATGGCCATGGATCGGGGCATATGGATGGCTGATGTGACCAGCAAAATAGTCTTGATCTGCCGCTGCTGTAATAGCTTCGCTGTATTCACAGCATTCTGATAAGTGTTGAGGGACTCGTCTTCGCGCAGAATATTGCGCTCAGGCACCCCCATCGCCAGGGCAATTTCGGTCATGTCTTCGGCTTCTGAGCGCTCTGCGGCATCTTTCCAGTTGATCCGCCCTCCGCTAAAAACAATCAGTGGAGCAACGCCATCCTGGTAAAGTTTGACACCGTATAGAACACGATCGCCAGATTCAAGTACCTCCACCCAGGGACGCGGCGGGGCCTGGGGACGGGTACTTCCCCCGAGGACAACAATCGCTTCAGCCGCTGGCACGGGATCCGGAGGCAGATACTGCCATTCCAGGGTTTTGACCACAGTGGACGCGATCAGAGGATTGCTGGTGCAAAATAGGATGAGTAGGGCGGTTGCGATCGCAAACAAAGAGCGGCGGGGCGTTTTCCACAGCCACACCATGGATAGCCCCAACAGCACACAGGACAACCCCAACGGATAAATAAATAACGGTAGGAGTTTCGATAAAAAGAGAAACATACTAGCGCTGCCGCCGTCTCAAATGACGTCGCTCAGTACGCCAGCGCCATCTGGGTAGCGGCAACAAGGGAGAGGATTTTTTAGCACCCTCTTGCACAGGCTCTCCCCCCAAGGCATTCCACCAGGCCGACACCAGGCCACCGGCAAACCCACCAATGGCCCCAAACAAAATACTGGTCGTTACCGAATACCCTAACAATACAAAAATCAACAAAAAGACCAGCCAGATTCGAAGGGCCACGGGCACAATCAAATCGGTCATGTCGTTGATAACAGGTTTGCCGCCTTTAGGTGATCCCATATCCGTCGAGAAAAATTGCTGCCGGGCTTAACGCCGCTTAACGCCTATACTATACCTGGCCAATTCACGACTGGGTGCCCCGCCACGAAAACAATACGAAACGCCCATAGTTGAGCACAATTCTGCGCTAACGCCGGTTCCATAGCATTGGCTAGAAAAACAGCGACAAAAACGCCCCTGGGAACGTAGCTCCGTAGCTCCCAGAGGCGTTTATAACTTAAAGCTAAGTCGCAGTGCCTACTTAGCCCAAAAGCTAATGTGGTAAACCGCGTTCTTCCAAGGATGACTTTGCACTTCTTGCAAAACAACTTTGCCATTCCAAGGCATATCTGCCACATTTAGGTCGAGTTCTACCTTTTGGCCTTTTGCTTTGCGCAGTAAAGCTTGAACCTCGCGGGTATTGGCCTTGAGGGCCACAGAATTGGTGCCATCATGGCCATAGAGCACAGCAGGAGTCACCCCATCCCGGCGTAAAGCTCCAGGCTTTTCATTATCAGCACGCTTATTGCAGTCGAGAGTCAGTTCCATTGTCATTGTCCAATCGATGAAAAAATAAATTATTGTTTGTTACACGTCCGCCGATGGCCAGCCGATTAGTCGTTGATTAGCCTAATCTAGCTCGCACTGACCTCAGATTTCTGCTAGTACAGCCTTTGATCTGACGAGAAGCCGTATTTAGTGCTTTACCATCCTAGCGCCTCAGGTCACGATTCGTGACTAAGCCACCTTGAACGCCCCACCGTTTTCATAGAGCAAGGCTCGCTTGGGTCCATGGATGGGATCTTCCACGATGATGGTCTGGTCACGGCTGGCCCCAAGGGACACAATGGCGATGGGCACCTCCATCAGCTTGGCCAAAAACTCCAGATAGTCTAGAGCCTGCTTGGGCAAATCTTCCAACCGGCGACAGTTAGCCGTTGATTGATTCCACCCCGGCATGGTTTCATACACGGGCTTACACCGTGCAAATAAACTGGCACTGCCCGGCAAGTCCTTGCAGCGTTCGCCATCTAGCTCATAGGCAACACAGACTTTAATTTCGTCCATTTCATCCAAGACATCTAGCTTAGTAATGGCTAGACAGTCTAACCCATTGATCCGCACAGCATAGCGACCGATCACCGCATCAAACCAGCCGCAGCGACGCTGCCGACCAGTGGTCGTCCCAAACTCAGCCCCACGCATACAGAGGGCATTGCCCATATCATCAAATAACTCAGTGGGGAAAGGCCCCTCACCGACGCGTGTGGTGTAAGCCTTAGCCACACCAATCACCCGGTCAACGGCAGTCGGACCAATACCAGAACCAATGCACGCCCCTCCAGCCACCGGATTAGAAGAGGTCACATAGGGATAGGTACCATGGTCAAGGTCCAGCAGCGTCCCTTGAGCCCCTTCAAACAATACGTTTTTGCGCTTTTGCAGCGCGTTATAAATATGTAGAGAGCTGTCTACCACATGGGGACGCAAGCGCTCTGCATAGGCCTCGTACTCTTGATAAACCTCTTCTGGGTCAAGGGGAGGAAGATTGTAGAGCTTTTCTAAGACAATATTTTTGTAGTTAATCGTCCATTCTAGCTGCTCTCGAAAGGCAGACAGATCCATCAGATCGCAAATGCGGATTCCCGTACGCTCAGACTTGTCAGCATAGGTGGGACCGATCCCACGCTTGGTGGTACCAATCTTGTTCGTTCCCCGGCGCTCTTCGGATGCCTGATCGATTAGCCGGTGATACGGCATGGTCACATGGGCCGTTTCAGAAATGAAAAGGTTCTTACTGGACACACCTAAGCCATCTAGCTTATCCAGTTCAGCAATTAATTCTTTGGGATCAATCACCGTGCCACTGCCGATCAAGCATTCAGTCTCACGGTACAAAATGCCCGAAGGGATCAGGTGCAGCTTAAAGGTCTGATCTTTTACAACAACGGTGTGACCTGCATTGACGCCACCCTGATAACGAACAACTACGTCCGCCGATTTGCTGAGCAAATCAGTGATCTTTCCTTTACCTTCATCGCCCCACTGGGCACCAATTACAATAACGTTTGCCAAGGGAATTTCGCGCGTTACGATTCAAACAAATCACAATTATGATTAGGCAAGGTGGCCAGTGTCAATAAATGACGGTATGAACCTTGCTGGGTAATCGAGAGCGAATTGATTTTCTGCACCACCGTAGGTAATGACTCAAAGATTAACGAAAGGTTAATCTCCTCAAGGTTTTGGTCATAGCCCCAGGCAAAAAAATCAATCCTGCGGTAAAACTTAATCTAATAGGCATTTCACACTTTTTTAATTTTTGTTTCAGCTGGGTAATCGATAGGGCTCAGCCAGATTCGATACCGTTGGATACGCCCCAAGCATCTGGGGACTTTAATCAAACTACCTAACCCACCACCACACCTAGAGGCATTCCATGAGTCTTTATGCGGAACTCCATCGCCACCTGGGGGGCTCTGTCGTACCCAGAATCCTATGGCGTTATTTTCAAAGAAATCGTCCTGATTTAGCGGAGCGATTTGCTGATTACTCAGAGTTTGAGCAGTTTTATACCCAGCCTAAGGATTCGTTAGAAGAATACTTAGAGCTCCATACCCTAGTAGAGAGCGTACAAACCCGAGAAGCGCTGCCCTACTTTATCTATCGGCTCATTAGAGGGGCCTATATTTTTGAGAATCTAGCCTATCTCGAGCTGCGCTATACCCCCTTTTACCGGACGCCCCACAGTCTGAGCGAACGCGATCGCACGGACATGATGGCAGAAATTGTCGAAATTGTGGGCCGGGCCACGGAGCAAACTGAGTATCCCGTTGTGACTCGGCAAATCCTATGTATGCACTCCCGCCTACCTTACGAGATCAACCGCGCCACGATTGATCTCGCAGCCCAGTACCCCAACTACGTGTGCGCCATTGATATTGCCGGCGGCGATGCCGCCTATCGCGAAAAGCTAGATGAGATTATTCAGCTGTACCGCTATGCCCAGTCGCTGGGGATCAAAACCACCGGCCACCTGTATGAAACCTCCAACGGCTGCTATCCGGAGCTGCTGCCCTATCTGATGCGGATTGGCCACGGTATTCAGATTCCATTACATTATCCAGAATTGCTCAAAGATGTAGCGGCTCGCGGACAGTGTTTGGAAGTTTGCCCCACCACCTACTGGCAGACCGGTACCCTAGATGAAATCGGCCAGCTCAAGGATGTCTTTAGTCGTTGCTTTGATGCGGGGGTGGATATCGCCATCTGTACTGACAATGCCGGTCTGCACAATGTGCGGTTGCCCTTTGAATACGAAAATCTGCTAACCCAGGACGTGATTGGGTTTGACGGCTTGCGAGCCTGTCAGGAAGCAGCCTTTCGCCATGCCTTTGCCTGGCCCCACCACCAGCAGCCAGCGTCCATGCTATCTGAGATGCTCCAAGGCCAAGCGGCTGTCCGCTAACGATTTCAGCAAGGTCAGGAGGTGGCTGGAGCTTATTTTTGAGTTGAAGTAACAAAGTTTGCTAGAACAATTTAGACATGCTGAATTCAAACCTCAAAATTCGGCACGCAAAACTACCTAACGATCCTAGATAATGGGTAGGCTTTGTTGAAACTTACGAAAATCAATCCCCTCCTGTATCCATGCGTACCTTATATTGCGGCCAGCTGCGGGCCGAGCATATCGATAAGACCGTTACCCTATACGGCTGGGTCGACCGCCGCCGCGATCATGGTGGGGTGATTTTTTTGGATTTGCGCGATCGCAACGGCATCGTCCAAATTGTCAGCGATCCTGAACGTACACCCGAGTCCTACCCGGTCGCGGATCAGGTCCGTAATGAGTACGTCGTTAAAATTGAAGGCCGGGTCAGTAAGCGGCCCCCCGAGTCCCTCAACCCCAACCTGCCGACGGGCGAAGTCGAAATCTACGCCAGCAGCATTGAGCTGCTGAGCGCTGTGCGCACCCAGCTACCGTTTCAAATTTCGACAGCGGAAGAAGAAAACGTCCGCGAAGAGCTGCGGCTAAAGTACCGCTATCTAGATTTACGTCGGGAACGCATGGGCCGCAATATTCGGCTACGCCACGAGGTAATGAAGGCAATCCGGCGTTTTCTAGAAGATCAAGAAGACTTTATTGAAGTTGAAACCCCCATTTTGACCCGGTCCACCCCCGAAGGTGCTCGGGACTATGTGCTGCCGTCACGGGTCAACCCCAGTGAGTGGTATGCCCTACCCCAGTCGCCCCAGCTATTTAAGCAGCTGCTGATGGTAGCTGGGATGGACCGCTATTACCAAATTGCCCGCTGCTTCCGCGATGAGGATTTGCGGGCCGACCGCCAGCCGGAATTTACCCAGCTGGATATGGAAATGAGCTTTATGGATCAAGAGGAGATCCTGACGCTCAATGAAAGTCTGGTAGCCCATATCTTTAAGGCGGTCAAAGGCATTGACCTGCCCAAGCCCTTCCCTCGCATGACCTACGCCGAGGCCATGGATCGCTATGGCAGCGACAAGCCCGATACCCGATACGGTCTAGAGCTAGTGGAGGTGTCGGACATTGTCAAAAATTCTGGCTTTAAGGTGTTCTCGGGGGCGGTTAAGTCTGGCGGCCAGGTAAAAGTACTGCCCATTCCTGGCGGCAACGATGCCATTTCCAATGTGCGGATTAAGCCCGGTGGGGATGTGTTTAAGGTGGCCACCGATGCGGGCGCTAAGGGGCTGGCCTATATCCGCGTGCGGGAAGATGGCGAAATCGATACCATCGGTGCCATCAAAGACAACCTCAGCGACGAACAAAAGCAAACGCTGCTAGAGCGGACCGGAGCCGAAGCGGGCCATCTGCTGTTATTTGGGGCCGGACCGACAGCCACGGTTAATGCCGCTTTGGATAAGGTGCGCCAGGCGATCGCAACCGAGCTAGACCTGATCGACACGGATAAACTCAATTTTCTCTGGGTGACGGACTTCCCCATGTTTGAGTGGAATGCGGACGAGAACCGCTACGAGGCGTTGCACCATCCATTTACCGCCCCTAATCCCGAAGACATTGATGACCTGAAAACCGCCCGAGCCGTTGCCTATGACCTGGTGCTCAACGGCTATGAAATCGGTGGTGGCAGTCTGCGCATCTATCAGCCGGATGTACAGGCCAAGGTATTTAAAACCATTGGCCTCAGCGATGACGAAGCCCGCGAGAAGTTTGGCTTCTTTATCGATGCCTTTGACTTTGGTGCCCCACCCCACGGTGGCATTGCCTATGGTCTCGACCGTTTGGTGATGCTGATGGCTGAGGAAAGTTCTATTCGCGATGCGATCGCATTTCCCAAGACCCAACAGGCCCGCTGTCTACTCACCCAGGCCCCATCCAGCGTTGACGACCGCCAGCTTAAGGAACTGCAGGTGAAGTCCACCTATAAGCCCAAGGATAAAGGAGACTCATAGGGCTGCATTTTGGGGCTACATCCTTTTCAAAATCTACATCTGTCAGTCCAAAAACCTGCGCTAGGATCAAGGCGATTTCCTCGAACAGTCGCTATCTATGGCCGTAGTCATGTTTTTGATATTGGTGGGTCTAGTGCCACCGGCTATATCAGTCTGGGCAAGCTACCAAGCCGAACGACGGGTCATGGCTCGTCTGGATGCAGCTATGAATGCCGGCAACTATCCAGCCGCCAACCCATGGCGACGACATAACCCGGATGAGCACTATATTGACGGCATTGGATTAGTCATTGGTGATATCACCTGCCAGCTCAATGCCCGCTCCCCTCATATCCGCTGCGCGGTAAATCCCACCGGTCCCTGTGAGGATTGTCGTTCCTATGAAGGACGGACTTACCAGACTCTGCAAACAGCAGCTCCATTACAGGAGCCCCACTAATCAGTCAGGCTCAAAGTCCTTCTCCCTCGGGAGAAGGATTTAGGATGAGGGTCCGATGCAGCCCACAGAGCTGATTTCCAGCACCCCAGTAGCCTCTAGCTCGAGACCACTTGACACTTATCGCAGAGGCCAAAAAACTCGAGGGTATGGTAAAAAATGCGGAAATGGTGGGAGTCGTTGAGGTGCTTTTCCAACTCGTGAACCGGGCATTGCTCAATGGGTAAAGACTCGCCGCATCTCAGACAGGTTAGGTGGTGACGGTCTTCTTGGGCGAGGCTGTAGAGGGATTCTCCATTAGAAAGGGTACGCATTTGAACCGTACCGTCCAGCTTTAGAGCTTCTAGGGCTCGATAGACGGTGGCTAGACCAATGCGACTACCGGCTTGCCTCATGGCACCATGCAAATCTTGGGCAGAAATAGCCTGCTCCTGGTTTTGCAGTGCTTCTAGGATGCGCTCCTGGTTACGAGTGTGACGGATGGCCATGGGTTTGAAGGGAGACATACTACTAGCTTAGACCTTAGAACTGAGGTTAGGGTAGCCCCGCTGGCATTGACTGAGGTGCGATAAGATAGGCGGGCAGCTTGCGGAATTTATATTGTGGCGCAGACTTATCAGGCTCAAGTGTATGTGACTCTTCGGCCATCGGTACTTGACCCGGCAGGTACGGCGGTGCGTTCTGGGTTAGAGCACATGGGATACGACAATGTGAGTAAGATCCGCATTGGTAAATATATAGAGGTGTCGCTAACGGCAGATAGCGAAGAGGCGGCGACTCAGCAGCTAGACCGCATGTGTGACCAGCTATTGGCAAATCCGGTGATTGAGAATTATCGGATTGAACTACAGGCGATGGCGACGGCATAGTCTGCTGCCCTTCCTGCTGGGTTGGGCGTTGTCTACATACCAAGATTTATGCAGCTCTCACAGCTGTCCTGACCTATTACTCACCCATTTTGTGCCATGAAATTTGGTGTTATTACATTTCCGGGTTCAAACTGCGATCGCGACGTCGTCTATGTCACCCGCGATATTCTCCAGCGCCCCACCCATCGCATCTGGCATGGGGACAGCGACCTGGGTGATGTGGATGTGGTGGTGGTGCCCGGCGGCTTTAGCTTTGGTGACTATCTGCGCTGTGGGGCGGTGGCCCAGTTTTCTCCGGCGATGCGCTCGGCCATTGACCATGCCAACAAAGGTGGCTTATTGCTGGGCATCTGCAACGGCTTCCAGATTTTGACCGAGGTAGGGCTGCTGCCGGGGGCATTGATGCGTAATCGGGACATGCGGTTTATTTGCGATCGCACTCCCCTAAAAGTAGAACGCACCGATCTCACCTGGACTAAAAATTACACTCAAGGTCAAACCATCACAGTACCCATCGCTCATGGAGAAGGTTGTTACTATGCCGATGGGGATACGCTCAAGTCTCTAGAAGATAATAATCAGGTTGTTTTTCGCTACAGCAGCCCAGATGGCACAGTTGATGACAGCAATAACCCCAACGGTTCCCTCAACAACATTGCGGGCATTTGCAACAAAACAGGCAATGTTCTTGGCATGATGCCCCACCCAGAAAGGGCAGCCGATGCCAGACTAGGCGGCATGGACGGATTGGCGTTATTCGAATCAGTTTTAGCAACCGCGTTAAGTGCCGCTTGATGTTGTTTTTTAACGGACGGCGTAGGGAGTAAACTGACGCTTAAACTCGTCATGAAAACCGAGAACAATGTCTGACTCTGGTACACCCAAGGCGACTAGGCGCTGGGCGACAGCATCTTCTGTACCATTGTATTGAACCCAGATTTTGCCATCTTGTATATCAAAGTGGAGAACGGGGCCAAAGATTCGCTTGTCTTCTTGCCAACCGACATAAGCAAGCTGGTAATGTCCGTGCTCATCATCAAAAATTAGTTGATTTTGTATAGTATCTCTTGATGAAGAAGTGCCTGCATGGTCTGTGAGAATTTGTTTGATTGCTTCCCGATACTTGGCTAGCTTATCCACTCTTGAATCTCCTCCAATTCTGGTTTATATACAATTAATCGAACCTGATAGCGTTATAGAGACCTTTGAATAAGAGAATGCGATGGGTTGTCAGCTAGCATTCGTCAGTTCAAGCGCATTGCAAAAACTGTTGAGACTATTCAATAAAGCATTGTAATAGGGATAAGGATCGTCTCGTTCATTCTGTAGACGTTCATACAGCGTTAGTTCGGGCTCTGGCATTAGGTGGCTTTTGGGAAATTGTAAGCCTGCTGCGGTTAGGCGTGTTGATGCAATAGTAATCAACAAAGCACCAACAGTGTCAGATTTACCGTTGTGCAAATCTTCTAGTCCAGGCAAAATAAATTCGGCTCCCGGCAACTCTTTGAGATCCATAGCTATCCTTCTGAGAATGTCTGTTCAATAAATGTATCGACCCTATCCTTTAAAGTCTCAGGATCAAGCGACGGGAAGCGAATTAGCTCAGGTTCAATAGCTTCAAAACAGTCACGTAAATCATCTATTGAGAACAGTCCCTGTGCATACATAGCCTGCACGTCATTGAGATCGCGGTCATATCCCCTCGAGAGTTTAGACAGCGCCTGGGCTGTAAAATCATAGTGATAGAACGAAATTTGGCCACGCTTTCCAATAAATAAGCTTCTATCGCGCCATCCTGGAAGCGGGGGCAAAAAATCTTGGGGAGATGCTAACTCAATATTGATATTCAAGTCTCGTTTGAGTTTGGCAATAGCTTGAAAAATACCTGGAGGCTCAGGATCTAGACGAATATCGATATCGACGGTAGAACTACGCCAGCCAATCAATAGAGCACTAGCACCTCCTGTAAAATAAATAGAGCCTATGCCACGAGCTTCTCGACCCAAAATAGTCATAAGTTGTTCTATCTTCTCAGGATCAATATTGGAACGCATGATTCGTATATTTTTTTAATCAGTGCTTTAAGCCGTAGTAGTAGGGCAATTTTGAAGGCTATCAGTTTTTTGGCTTCTCAATTCTGCTGTTGTAGCACAGGCATAGTGCAGAGCTTTACTTTTGTCTTGAATTCCAATAACCCGGTTTTTTCTTGCAATGTATTAATGCCAGGATCAGTATGGAATCTGATTCGATTGTGTATAGAATTCCGTAAGGGAACTTGAGGGTCAAACAACGACGAATATCTCCATCGATAGCTGGGTATCGACCGGGTGAATCTCTGAGACGGTAGATAGCTTTCTCAACTGCATCGATGAAAGCTTGGGCTAAATCTACATTCTGCTCTGCATAATATCGAACGGCTTCTGAATACTCAGTTAACGAGTCTGGATGAAAAACGTATTTCATTAATTGAGAATTTCTCTAACCTGGGCTAGAGCGTCTTCTCCAGGAATTGGCTGTACTGAGCCAGTTCGGATGTCATCGCGTCGTTTTTGGGCTTCCAATAGCCATTCAGATTGAATGTCAGTATCTATGTCGTCTTCGAAGCTTGCTAATAGTGCTTCTACAAGCTGAAATCTTAGATCGTTTGGAAGCGATAAGGCTTCTTGTGTGAGTTGGTCGATAGACATAGTGATTTACAGCTAGCGTAAACTGGACTGTAAGCTGAGTTTACATTGACTCCATTATATCTTTGGCTAGCTGCCTGCCAAATCGGGATTGAGCATATCACTAGAATATCGAGGTGGCTTAATGCCAGGTATTTGTAATGGCTTTCATTTTCGAGACCGGCTTGAGTTGGCGCGTTGATGCGATCTCGCCAACGCTGACTGGTCAGTGCGCAATCAACAATGCCCCAACCGTGTCAGATTTACCATTGTGCAAATCCTCAAATCTAGGCAAGATTAATTCAGCTCCCGGCAACTCTTTGAGATCCATAGCTATCCTTCTGAGAATGTCTGTTCAATAAATAGGGTTTGCTGAAAAAATCAATCAGGATAGAATCCGTGGCCTCAATCTGCCAAACGCAAGTTGTCGCATTTGATTAACGCCTTAGCGATGTACTTCCAGGTGTGATGTGTCTCGTGTCACCAGGACTGGATAGCCGAGTGTACCAAGTGTATCCAGAAGCGCATAAGCCAAAAAATAAACCGGCGTAGCCGTTTCTCCAAGTTCATCA
>NZ_JADEXP010000626.1 GCF_015207065.1 Leptolyngbya cf. ectocarpi LEGE 11479
CTCTATACCCATGCTGAAAATAAGGATTGGGAACAAATAACTAATCGGAAGAATATTAGATGGAATGATCCTGCTAAAAAATTTAAATGGGAAATAACTAAAAAAAACAAAAAGATATCTGAAGAGACAACTGAAACGATTGCAGAGAAATGTGATAAGCTTCTGTTGCCTAATCGTTTAGTCAAAGCAAACAAAAATCCAAGAACTAATGCCCAGAAGAAATCAGAAATAAGTGATGCAGTCATTAAGGACTGGGAAGCAGTTGTAAGTAAAATTAAATCTTTGACAGGGCAGGAGGTTAATGCAGGAGATACAAAACGCGAGCTTGCAAACCCGACCAAGAAAGTTGGTGCAGATAGTTTTTCATGGCATAAGACTGGTAGAGCGATAGATCTAGCGAGAGATTTAAAGTGGCTGATTGTAGAAGCTCCTTCTGGAGAAAATATGTTCTTCAAGCTGTATTTGCCTGCAAAGTCTAACTTGAAAGAAAAAAGTTCTTACAAGAAGCAATTTAAAGAAACAGATTCAGTGAATTTCCATAAGAAAGGGTATTATCCAGGAAAGAAACTGTATAAAACCACCTTCATAGATGTTACTGCTATCCTCGAAGATAATGGATTTAGTAGGATAAAAGCTCACGAAGGCTGGGACAAAAAGGGAGCAAAGGAAAGTAAGCAAGAGTGGTGGCACTATGATAAGCGCGATGGCTTAACTTGGTACGATGCTCTCAATCAAATCTATACCGAGAATGAAATTGTCGATAAGACCAAAACCCTTGTTGATGAATACTCAGGAGGTGAGGAAAAGGCAAAAACTAGGTTGAAAAACGAAGGATTTCCGGAAGAAGTCATAGAGCAGATTTTTAAATAGGTACTGGAGCTAATCTCGTAGGATGCGTTAATAACGTACTGCCTTTGTAGTGCTTAAGAAACCTAAGAAACCAGAGATCGCAACTCAACACAGCGTCGCTAACATAACACTCCTAAACGTTACGGCTCGCTTATAATGGGCCATAGCCGTAATTGACCTACTCTACAGGCAATCCCAATGGTACAAGCACCTTCCAAACCAATAACATTGGAAGAGTTTCTGCAACTACCAGAAACCAAGCCCGCCAGTGAATACATAAATGGCAACATTATCCAAAAGCCCATGCCAAAGGGACGCCACAGCCGCTTACAAGGAAAACTATGCGCTACCATCAATCAAGTCGCAGAAGACAATAAAATTGCCTACGCCTTTCCAGAATTAAGATGCACGTTTGGTGGTCGGTCTATCATTCCTGACATTGCCGTTTTCCAATGGGAGCGTATCCCGTTCACAGCAGACGGTGATGTTCCAGATAACTTTGACCTGGCACCCGACTGGACAATTGAAATTCTATCTCCTGATCAGCGTCCCAACAAAGTCTTGGGAAATATTCTTCATTGCCTAGAACATGGA